>CANRWP010000007.1 GCA_947643595.1 uncultured bacterium
AGGACTTCCGACTGCTCCACCCCGGCAATGCCGCACCCCAGCACCGCCGCCGCGTTCAGGAGCGTCCCCTCCGGGTCATCGAAAACGGCGTGGAGGACTTTCTGCGCCATCGTGTACATCTTCCAGTCCTGCACCAGCGGCGAGCGGCAGACGTTCTCAATGCTCAGGCCGTTTTTCAGCCTTGCCGCTATGGTCCCCGTCCGGGTCTGGTCGTAGCATTTATAGGTGTAGGTGATGAAGTCCGTCTTGGTATGCCACTTGGTCTTTGCGAAGGCGTGGCCGCACTGGCACCGCATTGACCACGGGGTTCAAATTGCCATGGGGTGTTCATTTTCTCTGACCACAGGGTTCAAATGCCCTTTGAGGAGGGTTCAAAAGTGAACACTCCCTCTGCCGACTGCTGCACATTTTCGAACCGGCTCCAAAAACAAACAAGGGATTCCAGCGACAACCAATGTGCCGGAATCCCTTGTTTTCAGCGGTTTTCCCGATATTCTGTTCATTCCCTTTGTATCAAATAAGCGGTTTACATTTCCGTGAAATGGGTCGGGTTGGGAAAACCGTTGCGGCGGGCGTAATCTTGGTTTTCGTCATAGCGTCTGCCTCCTTACATGAAATATGCTCTAAATGGGTTCTTCACTAACCATGAGAAAATCTCGTGATTAAGAAGTCATTTAGAGCATATATCACCAGTTGGAAGTCAGAATATATCGATCCGTCAGTTCCACCAGCCGCCCCAGAACAAACCCATGGTAAAACCGCTCCGGTTCCTCCCCAAACGGCCCCTTCCCGGTGTCAAAGCAGCTGAACATCCAACGCTTTTACATTCCCTCTTTTCCTTCCCCGGATCGCTCTACCGCTCCACCGACGCCGCCATCCTGTGGTAGGTGTGCCGGATGCCGCGCACCGCAGTCGAATAAGCAAATATATTTTCCGGCAGGGACATCCCGCCGTAGCCGGCATCCCCGAGATGGTGAATATCCGTACCCGTCATCTTGCACATCAGCGCCAGGCGTTTGATCGTGTCGGTGTCGGCTCCCTCCTGGGATGTGCCGATAGCCGTGATGGTCAGCGCGCCCAGGCTGTGGGCACAGGCGACGATCTCCCTCGCGTACTCCACCGTGATACCCGGAACGGTCCCCGGGGCGGGCAGAAGGATGATGTCCGCCCCCGCTCCCACAAAGCCCTTTACATCCTCTTTCGTCATAATATTTTCCGCCGCCTCCGAAAGGATCCCCGCCGCATGCATCTTTCCGGCCGCCAGGACGATCTGACTGCCCACCGCCTCCCTGAAGCGTTTTAACGTCTCGATGATCGCCGGGTTGCTGACGCCCATGCCCGGATTTCCGGTGAGCAGTATCATATCCACGCCGATCTCTGCCGCCCGCTTCGCATTCTCCACGGTGGCGCGTCGTCCGGGGGACATCTTCCACATCGGGTCCGTCTCCCCCTCCTCGCCCTCCTCCACAGGCTCCAGATTGATGCCCACGGGGCGTCCGGTCAGCTTCTTGAGCAGCTTCACCGTATTCTCCGGTTCGGTCTCCGGCAGACCGTGGATCACCGGCCTCATCACGTCGAACATATTGAGCAGAAGGATATCAGCCCCCATGGCCGCCGCAAATTCCGCGTTGGTCACATTCCCCAGCATGGGCTGCAGCGTGCCTATCGTCTCGCAGGCGATCACTCTCCCCTCGCTCTTTAATATGGATTCCAAAAGGTCTTCTTTCGTAAACTCCCGAAAATCGGAAGCATAACAGTCCAACATTCTCTTTGCCATTCTATTCCCCCTCAAATATTGTTTTATTTCAGCTCCAGCGAAAGCTGCTCCATCTCCCCCGGCACGATCACACCGAGCTCCATAAAGATCGGGTACAGATAGCTTGCCCCAAAGGTCTTCAATTTTTTCGGTCCGCTCACCGGAAGACCCGACTTCTGCAGTTCCATCGCGTTCCAGAGAGACAGGTTCACGGTGGAGCGGGTGATGGATTTATCCTTTCTGCTGACAAATATCTCATATCCTTTGATAGAATAACTGTAGTCTAAATGCTTTGCAGTCTCAAAACTTTTCCCCTCCAAAAGAACCAGAGCGTCCCAAAGGACCTCCTCCAGCAGCGCCTGCGAATTTCCCTCTCCGCGAATCTCTCTCTGCACAAGTTCTTTCAGCTCGCGGATCTTCTCTTCCCGTTTCGATTCTGAAGCCATGTCTTCATTGCCTTTCCTGCCAACCACATAAACAGCATACCACAGATAAAACCTGCCATATCGATACAGATATCACCGATCCCCGGGGACCTCCCCGCAGAAAAAAACTGTATCGACTCGTCCACCACCGCCGTAAACATGCCTGTCACAAGCATTGCACACACACGCTCGCCCGGTTTTAAATAGTATATCATAAACAGAAGTACCGTCAATACACCTTCCATCCCATATTCCGAAAAATGGGCGAGCTTGCGGATAAAATGCTCCGTCACGTTCTCTCCTCCCAGGTCGGAGAGCACCTGGTTCACCAGCTCCGTTACCCTGCCGCTCCTCGCGGAGGACGCCGCGGCGCTCTCCATGGAATTGCGCCAGATAAACAGCACACAGGCGACAAACAGCACAGTGATCACGCCCCGCCCCAACATCAGTCCTGTCCCGGACGTTTTCTTTCTCATCCCGCTCAGTCCTTCCTCTCATCGCCCCAGAAGAACAGCGCCACCGTCCCGGGACCCGTGTGGCTGCCGATCGTCGTGCCCACGTTATTGATGACCACCTTTCCGGAGAGCTTCGGAAAAGCCTCCTTCACCGGAGCCGCCGTGGAACGGCAGCTTATCACATAATCACTCATTTTACCTCCCTCCGCCATAACGCTCTCAAATTCATTTCAGGCAGAGACCACACAGTCCCTGCCTGATTATCATATAACTATATTTACTTATTTGTAAGAAGCATCATGATCTCATTGCTCCGCGCTATGAACTTCGCCATATCCTCCGCCTTCAGCGGCGCGTTCTGGATCTTCGCCAGATCATAGAGCTGTTCGCAGATCATCTTTGAATTCTTGTCCTCTTTGTTCTCCATAATATACTGCACAAGAGGATGGTTCGCGTTCAGGATCAGCGTCTCGTCGTCCTCACCGAAAGCTCCCATGCCCATACCGCCTGCCGCGTACATCTTCATCATATCCTGCATTCTGCGGCTCTCCTCCGAAATGGTCAGCATGGAGGAAACTTTCTTATTTTTCAGCTTCTCGATCTTCACGGTCAGCTTCTCTTTTTTCAGAGCTTTCTTCATCAGTTTGCCGATCGCCTCCGCGCTTTCCTCCAGCTCCTTCTCGGCCTTTTTGGAGGTCTTCGCCTTGAAGTTCTCGGTCAGATCCGCATCGATGCGCATGAACCGAATGCCCTCGTTTTTGGACTCCAGCTGCTGCACGAAGGGCTGGTCGATATTGTGGGTCAGGATCACCGCATCCATCTTCGCCGCCTTGAACATATTGATATACTGTCCCTGCTGCTGCTCATCCGTCACGTAGTAGATGATCTTCTCCTTCTTCTCTTCCTCCGCGGCGTCCTCAGCAGATTCTTCACCGCTCTCCTCCGTCACGATCTCCGCTTCCACTTTCTCGCCGTTCTCATCCACCGCGTTCTCACCCTCGGCGGTCTTCTCCTCTTCCTCCGCCTCATCCGGATCGCTCTTCGCCACTTCCAGGCACTCCGGCAGCGTCAGATACTTTCCGTCCAGATTCTTAAAGAGAATGTAGTCCGTCATCTTCTCGCAGAACTTGTCGTCCTTCAGACAGCCGAACTTGATAAACGGGCTGATGTCATCCCAGTACTTATCGTATTCTTCCTTGTCCGTCTTACACATGCCGGACAGCTTATCCGCCACTTTCTTGGTGATATAATCGGAGATCTTCTTCACAAATCCGTCGTTCTGCAGCGCACTTCTGGAGACGTTGAGCGGCAGATCCGGGCAGTCGATGACGCCCTTCAACAGGAGCAGAAACTCAGGGATCACCTCCTTGATATTATCCGCGATAAACACCTGGTTATTGTACAGTTTGATCTTTCCCTCGATGGATTCATATTCCAGATTGATCTTCGGGAAATACAGGATACCCTTCAGGTTGAACGGATAATCCATATTCAGATGGATCCAGAACAGGGGCTCCTTGTAATCCTGGAATACCTTGCGGTAAAACTCCAGATACTCCTCCTTCGTGCACTCGTTGGGATGCTTGCCCCAGAGCGGATGAATATCATTGAGGAGCTGAGGACGCCTCTTTATCTTCAGACGCTGCTTGTCCTCCTCCTTCTCCTTCGGGATCTCCTCCACAACCACATCGCTCTCCAGCTTCTCGTCCGCGTCGATGGTCTGTGTCTCATCGCTCTCCTCCTTCGAGAGGTAGATCTCCGTCGGCATGAAGGAACAGTATTTCTGCAGAACGCTTCTCGCCTCGTACTCGTTGCAGTATTTCAGGCAGTCCTCGTTCAAAAACAGCGTGACGGTCGTGCCGACTTCGGCCTTCTCCCCCTTCTCCATGGAGAACTCCGTGCCGCCGTCGCACTCCCAGTGTACCGGCTCCGCCCCCTCCTTCCAGGACAGAGAGTCGATATGCACCTCATCCGCTACCATAAACGCGGAATAAAATCCGAGGCCGAAATGGCCGATGATCTGATCCTCGTTGGTTTTATCCTTGTACTGCGCCAGAAAATCCGTCGCGCCGGAGAAAGCGATCTGGTTGATGTACTCCTCCACTTCCTCCGCCGTCATGCCGATGCCGTTGTCGGTAATTCTGATCGTTTTTTTCTCCGGATGGATCTGCACATCGATCCTCGCCTTATAATCGTCCGGCAGGCTGTACTCCCCCATCATATCCAGCTTTTTCAGCTTCGTGATGGCGTCGCAGCCGTTGGAAATCAGCTCTCTGTAAAAAATGTCCTGATCGTTGTACAGCCACTTTTTAATAATGGGAAAAATATTATCGCTGTTGATTGATAAGTTTCCGCTTTTCGCTTCCATTTCGCATTCACTCCTTCTTCAATTCTTTCTGCTAAAGACAAGTTTATACTCCCGGCGCGGACAAGTCAAGAAAAAATTAGCACTCATCCAAACAGAGTGCTAATAATTTTCGGAAAACCATTGATTTTCCTGGCTTTCCGGCATTTCTTAAATTTCTCTAAACACTACTTTTTATAGTATCTCGCGAACACTTCAAAGAAGTCCGAGGTCGTGATCTCACTGTTGTGCAGCAGGGTGATCTCCTGCCAGATTTCCTCGTTCATATGGCGGGTAAGGGTCTGCACATAGGAATCGTACTCTCTGCCGAACACTTCCTTCCGCCTCTCCTCCACGATCTTCACCTTGTTGCTGTCGGTCTCCTCCCGGTTCAACGTGCTCACGCACTTCAGGATATAGTACCCCTCCGGCGTCTCGATGACGTCGCTGACCTCCTCGTTCCCCAGTTCAAACGCCGTATCCTCGTAGGCCGCATCCCGGTCCCCCTTTCGGATCGAAACCGTGCTCTCCGCCGCCTCGCTGTATCTGGCCGCCACCACGTCAAAATCCTCGCCCGCCTCGACCCGTCTGAGCGCTTCCACCGCCTGCGCATAGGCATAGCTTTTCTGTTCATCCGAATACGGCTGCTCCTGTGTCCCCGTCCGGATCAGGATCTGCTGGACCACAACGGTTCGCGCCTCGTCGTCACTGATCTCAGGATTCACATCCTTTATCATATAGTCGTAGACTTTATCGGCAAGCGCGTACTCCCTGTAGAGCTGGCGTATCGTATCCACCGTCACGTCGAGCTGCTTTTTCTCGGTCTCCGTCAGCGATTCATAATACGTCTTCGCCGCCTCCTCCACAGCGCTTTGCTCCGCCTCGTTCAGCGAAAGTCCGTAATTCTCCGCCATCAGATTCATCGTCTTGATCTGCGCGATCTCCGCCAGAACGGACTCTTTCACACTCTGTTCTATCGTCACGCCGTCCCGTTCCTGCTGCCAGATCTCCGTGCCGTACACCTGCTCGTACTGATTCTGCAGATTCGTCAGGTACACCATCACCTCTTTTTTATAGCAGGAGGCGGTCTCGATCCGAAACACTTCATCCTTCGTGAAGCCGGTCGTCAAAACGATCTTCGTATCCCTGTTTATACTCTCGCATCCGCCAAGCCCCAGCGCAAGGAAAAGGCTCAGGGCAAGCGCTGTCCATCTCTTATTCTTCATGTTTTCTCTCATATTTCAAAAAGTGGTAGGTCACATCAAAATAAACCTGTTCCTCGCTGTCCGCCGTGATCTCCCAGGCCGGATCCTCATCCAGATTCGGGCAGCAGGCATCCGCCTCGTAGGCCACATCGATCTTTGTCACATGGGCGACGTCGCAGTAAGGGAGAAGCTGCCTGTAAACGCTCTCCCCGCCGATCACATAGATATCCTCGCTTTTGTACTTTTTGCATTCTTCGAGCAGCTCCTCCAGGCTGTGCACCACCTCGGCGCCCTTCACCCGATAGTCCGGCTTCTCCGACAAAATAATATTCGTCCGGTTTTTCAAAGGCTGCTTCCCCGGAAACGTCTCCATGGTCTTCCTGCCGAGTATCACCACTTTCCCGGTGGTCTCCTGCTGAAACATTTTATGGTCGTTGGGAATCCGCACAAGGAGGTTACCCCTGTTGCCGATGGCCCAGTTTCGGTCCACTGCGACGATTAAGTTCATGAGAGTATATTCCTTTCCGCAGGGTATCGCTATATCGCCACCGGTATATTCTCGATCTGTTCCCCGGTGACATAATTGTCCACCTGCACATCATTTCTGGTAAATTCATAAAAATCATGGATCTCCGGATTCAGCCGGAATGTCGGCGCCTCATGCATGGGCCTTGTGATCAGCTCCCGCACAATGGGAATGTGGCGGTCGTATATATGGGCGTCGGCGATCACATGTACCAGTTCCCCGACCCGCATATCGCAGACCTGAGCCAGCATATGCACCAACACGGCGTACTGCACCACATTCCAGTTGTTTGCCGTCAGCACATCCTGGGAGCGCTGGTTTAAGACGGCGTTCAGCGTCAATCTGTCCTCGCCCTTTCTCTGCGTCACATTGAAGGTCATGGAATACGCACACGGATACAGATTCATCTCGTGCAGATCCTGATGCACATAGAGGTTCGTCATGATCCGGCGGCTGAAAGGATTATTTTTCAGATCGTAGATCACCCGGTCTGTCTGATCCATCATACCCTCTTTGTACCGGTGCTTCACCCCCATCTGATAGCCGTAGGCCTTTCCGATGGAACCGTCCTCGTCCGCCCAGGCATCCCAGATATGGCTGTGCAGATCATGGATATTGTTGGATTTCTTCTGCCAGATCCAGAGCATCTCGTCCGTGGCGCTCTTAAGAGCCGTCCGCCTGAGCGTCAAAACAGGAAATTCCTCCGCCAGATCGTAGCGGTTCACCACGCCGAATTTTTTAATCGTGTAGGCCGGCGTCCCGTCCTCCCAGCGGGGACGGACCTTCTCCCCCTCCGTGCTGGTCCCGTTCTCCAGAATGTCCTTACACATATCAATGAATATTCTATCCGCAACACTCATTCCGTATCCTCTTCGTCTTCCCTTTTATTCCCGACGTCATATCCTTATCTGTCATACTTGTCACACAGCGAGTTGATCTGGTCCGCGAACCTGGACAGTTCCTTGTTCGATACACCGCGGTTCTTCTCGATCACTGCCATCAGGCGCTTGCCTGCCGCCACCAGACGATTGTAGACGTCGGATACAATAAATATCCTCTTCTTGACGGGCACCGGCGAAGCTTCAAAGAGCAGTCTGTCGGCGGCAAGGTCAAATTCCGTCCCGCTGTAGGGAGCGTAGGTGTGATAACCGTACTCCACTTTCAGGCATTCCGCAAACTCTTTGCAGACGGAATCCTCACCGTGGACGATGAACACCCTTCCCGGTTTTTCCTTAAATCCCTCGATCCACGCGATCAGACCATTTTTGTCCGCGTGGCCCGACATACCTGCAAGCGTCTTTATCTGCGCCCGTATCGTCACAGGCTCCCCAAACAGCTTCACCTGCTCTGCGCCCTCCACGATGGCGCGCCCCAGCGTGCCGATGGCCTGGTATCCCACAAACAGTACCGTACACTCCTCCCGCCAGAGGTTGTGTTTCAGATGGTGGCGGATACGTCCCGCCTCACACATGCCGGAAGCCGAGATGATCACTTTCGGTTCGCTGTCAAAGTTGATCATCTTCGATTCATCGCTGGTAATGGCGCGCTTCAGCCCCGGGAAAGAGATCGGGTTGATGCCCTTGTGCACCAGCGCCATGGCCTCCTCGTCAAAACAGGACTCGATATTCCGGTTGAATATCTCCGTCGCAGACACCGCTAACGGACTGTCCACATACACCGGAAAATCCGGATGTCCTTCGATCAGGCTGTCCTCCTTTATCTGCCGCAGGAAATACAACAGCTCCTGCGTCCTGCCCACAGCGAAGGACGGGACCACTACGTTGCCTCCCCGGTCGAACGTCTCCTGAATGATCTGCGCAAGTTCGTGCACATAGTCCGGCTTCGTATCCGAGTGGATCCGGTTGCCGTATGTAGATTCCATCACGACGTAGTCCGCCTCCTCGGTGTACGCCGGATCGCAGATCAGAGGCTGGTCCAGATTGCCGATGTCGCCCGAAAATACGATCTTCTTCTCGACATTCCCCTCCTTCATCCACACTTCAATGCTGGACGAACCGAGCAGATGCCCGATATCCGTAAAGCGGATCTGAATCCCCTCGCACAGCTCCACCTTCTGATCGTAAGCGCAGGGCACCAGCGCCCTGATGGCGCCGTCCGCGTCCTCCATCGTATAGATCGGCTCCATCGTCTCCAGATGAGCGCTTCTCTTCGCCTTTCTGTTTTTCCATTCCGCCTCCTGCATCTGAATATGAGCGCAGTCGCGAAGCATGATGCCGCACAGATCTGTGGTCGCCTCCGTCGCAAAGATCCGCCCCCTGAATCCCTTCGCGTACAATGCCGGCAGCATCCCGGAATGATCGATATGGGCGTGGGTCAGCAGGACATAATCAATCATTGACTCCTGCACCGGCAATTCCGCATTCTCAAAGACATTGATCCCCTGCTCCATACCGTAGTCGATTAAAATCCTCTTCCCGCAGGCCTCCAGATAGTGACAGCTTCCCGTCACTTCATGAGCTGCCCCGATAAACATTAATTTCATGCCGTCCCCTCCATTTCAGTCAAATAGTAATCAACAAATGCCTTCCCTTTATTTATATCATTAATTGACCAAAAAAACCACCCTGATAATCCCAAAAATCAACAAATGTACCGGATAGAACAGATAGAAAAAATACCGGAATCCCTTCCTGGTCTGTTTTCTCGTCCCGTCGTAGAACAGAATCAAAAGAAAGCCGAACAGACACCAGGGCTCCCACAGAAACAGCAGGTAGCCGCCCAGGCAGGTAAACACCGGCCAGACTTTCGCGTGCCTCCCGAAATAAAACACGCCGATCAACAGGACGCCGTATCCGGCGTAGTCCGTCCGCAGGATCTCCGCCGTGAGCCATCCGGCGAAGATGAGTATGACGGCGAGAAAGCAGGCCGACGCCCGATAGTACGCTTTCCCCCTGCCCTCCCAGGAGCTGAGACCGTACCCCATCCCGTTCTTCTGCACCAGCTTCCATCCCGCCGCGTACCGCCCGTACAGGCCCTCCAATCCCCAGATCACCAGAAATCCTATCCCCAGCGTCCAGAATACATTCTGGCTGTTTTCGTACACCGGCTTTCCGTAAAAAGCCATATCGTAGGGGAGCTCGGAGAGCAGCGCAAACAGCAGAAGACGTCCGAAATACCTCTCTCTGCTGTGTGTGTGAAAAAAGCCTTCCACCAGCAAAAAGACAAAAATCGGGAACGCCGTCCTGCCGACCGTGCGGAATATACCATAAACATCGATCCACTGTCCGCCCGCGTTGATTCCAACCAGATTCATCGGCAGAAGGATGGCCGCGCCGATATGGTCGATCAGCATGGTGACCGCCGCTATGATCTTTAAAGTGTTTCCGCTCAGAAAAAGTCTGCGATTATTGTTCATGTCCCGCGCTCCCGCTATATAAAAATAGTGGAAACGCCCAATCTGCGGGTATTTCCACTGCAATAAAAAAGAGCGCGAGACGGGACTCGAACCCGCGACCCCGACCTTGGCAAGGTCGTGCTCCACCAACTGAGCCACTCGCGCTTGTGCGTTGCTGTTTCCTTAACGCAAGAACTATATTATCAAAGGCCAAACGGTTTGTCAACTGTTTTTTTAAATTTTTTTGTTTTTTGCCTCCATGCGGACTACATCCTCCTCGTCGTCAAACGTGATCTCCACCACATCGTTCGCCTGACAGCGCAGAATCTGGCACAATTTATTGAGTGTTTCCATCGTGATATTTTCATTGTGCCTGATATTGCTCATCGTGTGGCTGCTGATATTGTGGTGATTGATCAGACTGTATGTCGTGACGCCGCGCTCTTTCATCGTCCGCCAGAGTGAATCATAGTTGTACATAATGCCTCTCGTTTCCTGCCCTGCGGCAGCTCTCCTCCATCTGTTTTATTCATTATCTCGAAATGTCTTCCGAATGAACATATTGTGAAAAGTGAATGCATTGTGTATAGTGAATACATGCACAGGAAAGGAGCGCAAACCGCTATGAACAGAGACATAGAAGAATCATGGGAACTTTTTATGAAATTATGTGAAGAATTTCCGGAATTATATGATAAATACGCCGAAAAGACCGAACAGGAGCTGAAAAATTACAGGCCGCCGTTTGAGATCACGGAAGAGGACAGACAGCAGGCGCTTCAAAAACTGAGGGAACGCATCCGAAAGGAAGACTGAACACACCAAAACAGCACGGGGAGAGCGGACATTTCCAGATCTCCGCTCTCCCCGCACATTTATACATAAAGAGAAAAACCGTATTTAATTAGTTTTAATGGCAATGTCCGCCGCAGTGTGAACAGTCCGCACCGCACTGCAGGGATTTTCCTTTTTTCTTATCGCGGATCATGCTCCTGATGATCAGCGCTACCGCGCCCGCCAACAACAGGCCTACTATCGCCGTACCCATTTTTTCACACCCTTTCCGTCCGGCAGTCACGCTTTACTCCGCGGTGACTGCCCTTTCCATATCCGCTCTCAATTCGCTGCCCTCCCTGTAAGGCCTGAAGAGCAGATATAACAGCCCAACCAGCAGGACGAACGCTGCCGCCGTCCAGATCCCGAAAGGAACCCCGAAGAACAGACCGCCGATCCTGTATACGATCAGCGCGATCACATAGGCGAACAGGCACTGATAACCGATGGCGAACCAGAACCATTTTACATTGTTCATCTCCCGCTTGATGGCGCCCATGGCCGCGAAGCAGGGGGCGCAGAGCAGATTGAACACGAGGAACGCATAACCGGCTATCGGCGTGAGCGCTGCGGCCAGATTGCCCCAGACTTCCTCGCCCTCCTCGCTGACCTCCGCCAGATGCAGGAACAGCTGCCCGAACGTCATCACGACATTCTCTTTCGCGATCAGTCCCGTCACGGTCGCCACCGCCATTCTCCAGTCGCCGAAGCCGAGCGGCGTGAATATCCAGGCGATCCCGTTTCCGACCACTGCCAGAATGCTGCTGTCAAGCTGCTCTGCCTCCAGCATACCGAAACTTCCCTCCGCCCAGCCGAAACTCATCAAAAACCAGAGGACGATCGTGGACAACAGGATGATCGTGCCCGCCTTTTTGATGAAAGACCAGCCTCTCTCCCACATGCTGTGGAACACAAAGG
Source organism: uncultured bacterium (assembly GCA_947643595.1). Lineage (GTDB taxonomy): Bacteria > Bacillota > Clostridia > Lachnospirales > Lachnospiraceae > 1XD8-76. The sequence goes on from CANRWP010000007.1 coordinate 11,819, forward strand.
ATACCGTGGGGAGATGATATGCCGGGAGCTCCATCACAAAGGGCGCCGGATCCCCCGCGAACATCTTTGTTTTCTTCAGCAAAATGCCCGACACGATGATCGCCGCCACGCCTATGAAATAGGCGCTGGTCGCCACCCACGCCGCGCCGCCGAAGAGCGCTCCGGCGATCAGGCCCACTATGGGCATCTTGGCTCCGCAGGGAATAAAGGTCGTCGTCATGATCGTCATCCTGCGGTCCCTGTCATTCTCGATCGTGCGGGACGCCATGATCCCCGGCACGCCGCAGCCGACGCCCACCAACATCGGAATAAAGGACTTTCCGGAGAGGCCGAACCTGCGGAATATCCGATCCATAATGAATGCGATCCTCGCCATATAGCCGCAGCCCTCCAAAACGGCGAGCAGAATGAACAGCACCAGCATCTGCGGCACAAAGCCGAGCACCGCGCCGACGCCCGCCACAATGCCGTCGAGGAGCAGCCCCGAGAGCCAGTCCGCACAGCCGATCGCCTCGAGAACCCCCTCCAGCGCGGGCGGCACGATCTCCCCGAACAGCACGTCGTTCACCCAGTCCGTGCAGGCGGCGCCGATCGTCACCATCGCGATATAGTATACTCCAAACATCACCAGCGCAAAAATCGGCAGCGCCAGAATTCTGTTTGTCACAATCTTATCAATTCTATCCGACAAGGTCAACCCGCCCTGTCTCGTCTTCACCACACAGTCTCCCATTATGGAGGAGATATAACCATACCGCTCGTTGGCGATGACGCTCTCCACATCATCGTCCATCGCCTCTTCCAGCCGTTTTCGCTCCGCGAAGATATCCGGGACTTCTCGAAGCATCTCCCCGATCACTTCATCTCCTTCCAGCAGTTTAACGGCAAAAAAACGTTCCTGTCCCGCCGGCGCATTTCCCTTCAGCAGTGATTCCACCCTGTCGATCGCCCTCTCCGCTTCCGCCGCAAATTTATGTATCGGCTTTGATTCCTTTTTCTCTTTCGCCAATGCCACCGCACATTCCGCCGCCTCGTCGATGCCGGTTCCCTTCAACGCGGAAATTGCCACAACGCTGCAGCCCAGTTTCGCCGCCAGCTTATCCACATGGATCCGATCCCCGGATTTCTGTACGATATCCATCATATTAACTGCCAGCACCACCGGAATGCCGAGCTCCAGGATCTGCGTGCTCAGATACAGATTTCTCTCCATGTTCGTTCCGTCAACAATATTGATGATGGCGTCCGGCCTCTCCCGGATCAGATAATTTCTCGCCACCACTTCCTCCGGTGTATAGGGCGACAGAGAGTAGATGCCAGGGAGATCGGTGATCGTCACTTCCCTGTTTCCTTTCAACTTCCCCTCTTTCTTCTCCACCGTCACGCCGGGCCAGTTGCCCACATACTGGTTGGCCCCCGTCAGGGCGTTGAACAATGTTGTCTTACCGCAGTTGGGATTTCCTGCCAGTGCAATCTTGATCGCCATTTTCATTTACCTTCCTTTTGCCTTATTCCACTTCTATCATCTCCGCGTCCGCCTTGCGCAGCGACAGCTCATAGCCTCTCACCGTCACCTCCACGGGATCTCCCAGCGGAGCTACTTTTCTGACATACACGTCAACTCCTTTCGTGATGCCCATGTCCATAATTCTTCTCCTGACCGCGCCCCCGCCGTGCAGTTTTACGACTCTCACTGTCCGATCGCAGGCGATCTCTCTCAATGTTCTCATATACTCCTCCTGTCTATACCAAAATTTTATTTGCCATTTCTCTTCCTATCGCTACACGGGCTCCCTTGATCGAAACGATCACATTCCCCATAGCTTTGGATAAAACGGTAACCTCGCCTCCCGTGACAAAACCCATCCCCTCCAGAAATTTTCGGATTTCTTCCTTTCCTCCTACTTTCCGGATAATCTGCGTTGTGTCCGGATCTGCCATCGCAAGCGGCATAATTCTCTCCTTTCTCCACATCGGTTTTATGTCCCTATCTATTATTTGTTTAAGCTTTCTTTAGTTAGTATATCCTAACTTTTATAAGTTGTCAATATCTTCCTCCATAATTTTCTGCGATATTTCTCCGGACGCCATACCCGGATAATCCGTTTCGTTTGTCACACCGGAGAAACTGTGCTATACTAAAAAAATGATCGGGTGGAATATTCCACAAAAAACAGGCTGCGGAACAGGCGCAGCAGAATCGGGAACATATATGAAAAATTTTATCAACGAATCCTCCGAAAACTATCTGGAGACGATCCTGATCTTAAGTAAAAAACTGCCGGTAGTCCGTTCTGTGGATATCGCCAATGAGCTGGACTTCAAGAAGCCCAGCGTCAGCGTCGCCATGAAAAACCTGAAAGAAAAAAATCAGATCACAGTCTCCGAGCAGGGGTTTATCTATCTGACGGAAACCGGAAAAGAAATCGCGGAGATGATCTATGAACGCCATCTGCTCATCTCCTCCTGGCTCACAAAACTGGGCGTCCCCGAGGAGACCGCCGTTCAGGACGCCTGCCGTATCGAGCATGTGATCAGCAGAGAAAGTTTTGAGGCAATCAAAGATTATGTAAATTCGATACAGGATTCCTGATCCTATACCGGCGGGCGATCGTGAAAATTATGCCGATATATCGAAATGAGCAGTACAGACAAAAGAAAGGCGACTTGCCACCGCATCGGAGCCTGCTTTTGTCTGTACTGCTCATTTCTGTCATATGAAAGAACCTTTCGCGATCTTCTCGCCTTCTGTCACTATAAGATAAACGCCGACGCCAGAATACAGGGCAGGCACACTGCCGCGCCCCAGAAGATCTCCTGCATCGTATGCCTTTTTAAGCGCAGGGATGACCATACCACCGCCGCCGCTATGCCGACGCAGGGAAGGATCGCCCTGGGTCCCAAAAAGAACGACAGGAAATACAGTGTCCCCGTCACACTGCAGGCGTGGCCGCTGGCGCGCACATGCAGCACCTTATTGAAAAACACTAACAGCGACATGGAAATAAAATAGGAAACAATGATATACTGGAGCTGTCTGCCGCAGTTTCCCACAACGGAACAGATCAGAGCGGTCAGATACCCTGTGAAGGTCAAAACGAACGCCATATTTCGCTGTTCTTCTCTCACCTCCCCCTTCGAGGGCAAAAGCTTCTGTATCGGATATGCCAGGATCGGTACCAGTCCGAGCAGTACGATCGCCAGAGTCATCTCCGCCGCGCTGCCGCAAAAATTATCCAGAGAAACCGTCAGCGTTATAAGCATGCCCGTGATCAAAATGGGCGGCACCGTCAATATCCTGACACTCTTCGCCAGCAAATTTCCCAAGGTCATATTCTTCGTTACAATATTTTCATTCATCCTCTCTATCTCCTTTAGTTTTATTCTCCCCTTAATCTAGTTTTTAATACTATATGTAATGGTATCACGTTTTATTTACGGGTGCAATACTTTTTATCACATTTTTTCTTTTTCGCATATAATGTATAAAACCAGATATGGGAGAACCTATGAAAAAGGAGAAAAAATTTATCGCACTGTTACTCAGTGCAGTAATGCTCTTTGGCATGACTGCGCTGCTCACCGGCTGCGGTTCCAAAGAACCGGCGGCCACAGGAGATAAAACACATGTGGTGCTGAACGAGGTGGCGCATTCTATCTTTTACGCGCCCATGTATGTGGCAATCGAGGAAAATTACTTTGCAGAAGAGGGATTGGACGTGGAGCTGGTGACCGGCTACGGCGCCGACAAAACCATGACTGCCCTGCTGTCCGGGGAAGCCGACATCGGCTTTATGGGAGCGGAGGCAACGATCTACAGCTACGCGGAGGGCGTGGAGGATTCCGCCGTCAACTTTGCCCAGCTCACCCAGCGCGCCGGCAACTTCCTCGTGGCGCGGGAGCCCATCGACGATTTTTCCTGGGATATGCTGAAGGGCAAAGATGTGCTGGGCGGCCGGGCGGGCGGCATGCCGGAGATGGTCTTTGAGTACATACTCTCCATGAACAACATCGACAAATCCGAAGTCAACATCGACCAGTCCATCGATTTCGGCTCCACCGCCGCCGCATTCTCGGGCGGACAGGGGGAATTTACCGTGGAGTTCGAGCCCCACGCCACCTCCCTGGAATTAAAGGGTGACGGCTATGTGGTAGCGTCCCTGGGCGAAGCCTCCGGCTATGTTCCCTACACCTCCTTCTCCGCAAAGAAGAGCTATATCGAGAAAAATCCGGAAGTCATCCAGGCGTTCACAAACGCCCTCCAGAAAGGCATGGAGTACTGCTCCTCCCACACTTCCAGGGAGATAGCCGAAGCGATCAGCCCGCAGTTTCCGGAGACCGATATGGAGACCCTGGAGATCATCGTGGAACGCTACGCTGAGCAGGATACCTGGAAGACGGATCTCGCCTTCGAAAAAGAATCTTTCGACCTGCTGCAGAATATCTTAATGGACGCAGGGGAGCTGGAAACCGGGTTTCCCTACGAAGAACTTGTGACGACAGACTTCGCGAAAAAAGCGGTTTCTCAATAATGCAGACACTATTCACCGTGGACAAAAATGGATCCTGTCGCCAGGATCCATTTGCCGTCTATTTACTCAGTCATTTGATTTTTCACCGCCAGCGCGATCGACGCTTCCGGCGCATAATACGGGATCAGCGTCGCCTGCAGCGCGTGATAGATATCGCATTTCCCCGGCCATACCGTCCCGGAGACCTTATTGTCGCGGTCAAGCTGGTGGAACCAGGAACCGTTCACATGGTCCAACACCTTCTCATCCAGATACTCCATAAATTCGGCGTACGCATCCGCGTACTCCTCCTTCTTCGTCACGCGGTACAGCACCGCGGCGGTATTGATCGCCTCCGCCAGCGTCCAGTGCATTCTCTCGTGCACGATGGGCACTCCGTCCCAGCCTGTCGTATAGCATACGCCCGGCGCTCCGTCCGCATTCCAGGCGTCCTCCACCGCCCGGTGAAACAGCGCCTGCGCCGCGTCAATATAGGGAGCCATCCCCTCCCTGTCCTCCTTGTAAGTTGACAGCGCCCACTGCGTGATCAGTCTTCCCCACTCCAGACCGTGCCCGGGCGTGGCTCCGTAGGGCTTGAACGGATCATCCGGCTTCTCCCTGTTCTTCTCAAGATCCGGCTTCCAGTCCTTCGTATAGTGCTCCGGAATACGCCAGTGATTATCTTTTGCCCAGCCGATCACATGGTCGATGATGCGGCCTGCCCGCACTCTGTACTCCTCTTTGCCCGCGATATCCGCCACCGCCAGAAAAGCCTCCACCGAATGCATATTGGCGTTTAACCCGCGGTAATCGTCCATCACCGTAAATTCCGTATTCCAGTTATCGGCAGAAAGCCCTTCCGTCTCATTCCAGTAATATTTGTCGTAGGCCTTCAACGCCTCCTCCAACAGCTTTTCCGCGCCGTCTCTTCCCGCCAGGCAAGCGGATGTTCCCGCCAAAATCACAAAGGCGTGGGCGTAGCACTGTTTGCCGGGCAGAATGCCGCCCTCAGCCGTCAGCCCCTCATACCAGCCGCCGTTCTCCGTGTCTCTCAGCTCTCCTGCCAGCCCTCTCACCGCGGCGTCCACAAGCTCGCCGCTCCCCTCATGTCCCAAAAAGGAGCCGATACTGTACACATGCGCCATGCGGCAGGTCACGTAGGCCTCCCTGTTTTTCTCCTTCCAGGGCGTCCCATCATCCCCCAGATAGTAGGAACTTCCCCCCGGAGAGGGGAAGCGGTGCCCGAACGAGAGCAGACCGTCCCTGATTCCGCTCAGAAAATCCCTGTTCTCCTGCGTATCGATTCTGTACTTCTTTTCCATGTCTTTCTGCCTTTCCTTTCTTTTAAATTGCCATTGCAATAAATCTTTTAAACTTCTCCACCGAAGTGTTGACGATCAGCTCCCTGTCAAACTCTGCTTCATTCAGCAGTTCACAGCTCTCCGCAAAGCGCCCCACATAAAAAGGATCGTGGGCGTCCGAGCTCACAACAACGGGAACCGCATACCCCATGCACAGCCGCAGCATCTCTTTGTAGTTTTCCACACAGTTGAGCCGCTTTTCCTGCTTCAGCAGCGAACTGTTATTCACCTCCAGCGCCACATGGTTTTTCTTCGCCCCCAGTACAAGCCTCTCATAGTCGAGGGGCGTATGGTCATCGTCAGGGTGGGACACAAAGCGCACCTTCGGATGTTCCATGCAGGAGATCACATTGTCCGTATTCCGCTCCCGTCCCGCATCCTCATAACACAGACCGTGGATCCCCACGATCGCGTAATCCAGCTTTTCCACATACTTTTTCAGCGAAAGGGTCCCGTCGTTCAACACATTGATCTCGCACCCGTAGACCAGTTCCACACCGTACAGATTTCTCGGCGCGACCCGCAGATTGGAAAAATAGATGGGCTCGCAGGTTCCCGGGATCCCAGGAGCGTGCTCGCTGATCCCCAGCAGATCCAGTTTCTTCTCCGCCGCTGCCTGCGCCATCTCCCGGATCGTCCCGTAGGCATGGCCGCTGGCGACCGTATGGGTGTGGATATCCAGCCGAAATTCCGAACAATCTATCATACTATCTCTTCCTCTCTGTCTGTGGACTCCGAATCCCCCGGGCATCCGTCCAGCAGTTTCTCAAGTTCCCGCACAAGCAGCTCCTCCGATCCGTCCTCCACTGTCACCGCCTGCATCCCGAGAGCCCTTGCCCCCTCCGTATTCTCCGGTCTGTCGTCAAAGAAGAGACATTCCCCGGCGCTCAACCGGTACTTTTCCAGAAGATGTTCATAGATCGGCGGGTTCGGCTTGATCTGACGGATCTGGTAGGAGATCACCCCGCCGTCCACCTGCTCCCAGAACGGCAGTCCGTCCGTATGTACCGCAAACAGCTCCTCCGAATAGTTGGACAGCACATAGATACCATACCCCTTCTCCTTCAGCTTCCTCACCAGCTCCCAGATCTTCGGTCTCTCCACCGTCATTTTCTTCCCGCTGCCGATAAACCAGTGGGCGTCCTCCTCCATATCCGGGGATTTTTCCACAACGCTCCGTATCAGTTCCTCCGCGGTGATAAGCCCGGCGTCAAAGTCCGGCCAGAGGGGACTTAAGAAAAATCCCCTGCCGATCTTCTCCGCCCTGTCTTCCTCCCAGCCGGCGTCCAGGCACATATCTTTCCACCTGTAGCCGATCAGCACACTGCCGATATCAAAAATGATATTTTTTATCATAACAGTCTCACACCTTTTTTATCCCGTTCTTGTAGACGGCCTTTATCTCCCTCTCCGGGCTTATGATCACCAGATCCGCCGCCTTCCCGGTCTCGATACTGCCGATCTTATCCTCCATGTGCACCGCTTTCGCCTGATGGATCGTCATGCAGGGCAAAATTTCCTCCATGCTGAGTCCGCACTGCTCCATCCAGACACCCATCTCCTTCAGCATGTCTGTCGTGGAGCCGGCTATCGTCCCGCTCTCCAGCGTCGCCTTGCCGTCCCGCACAAAGACGGGAAGACCGCCCAGCACATACTCTCCGTCCTGAAGCCCCGCCGCACTCATGGAATCCGAGATCACCATCAGATGTTCCCCGTACATCCGATAAACCATCTTCATGACGGTGGGATGAATATGGATCCCATCGCAGATCATCTCCACATTGGCGCCCGCCTCGAAAGCCGCCCCCGGCACACCGGGATCTCTGTGACCCAGACCGTTCATCGCATTGAACAGATGAGTCACCTCCGTCGCGCCTGCCCGGAAAGCTTCCATCGCCTTCTCATAGTCCGCCGCCGTGTGGGCCACCGAGATCACAAAATCTTTGCTGTTTTTCCGGATAAACTCCATCGCCCTCGGGCGCTCCGGCGCCACGTCTATGATCAGAAAATGACCTTTCGCCAGATCGTTCAGTTCATCCATCTTCTCCTGAGACGCATCGATGATATACTGCGGATCATGGGCGCCCTTCTTCTCCACGGAGAGGAAAGGTCCCTCCATATTAATTCCGATCAGATTGTGGTTCTCCACACTCTCCATATATTCGCCGATGACGGCCGCCGCCTTTTTATAGTCCTCATACCCCATCGTCATCGTCGTCCCGGCAACCGAGGTAATCCCCCTGCTGAAATAGAACGCGCACATCCTGTCGATCTCCTCCGCGTCCGCCGTCGAGAAGTCATACCCGATACAGCCGTGGGTGTGCAGATCGATAAACCCTGGAACCAGAAGATTCTCCCCGAGTTCCACGATCTCTTCCCCCTCTTTCGCCGGGAGTTCCGCGCCGATCTCCGCAATCTTCCCGTCCTCCGTCCTCACGTCAGCCTTTTCAAATTTCTCCCCTGTAAATACTCTGCCGCCTTTAAAAATCATACGATACCTCCTGTTTTGTTCCGCTGTTTTGGCTCCACTTTTCTAAGTATACCCCAATCATGTAAATTTTGCCACATGAACTTGCTTTTCTCTCTGAAATTTGGTACTTTTATATAAAGCATATTTTTCAGGTGTCCCAGGGCATAAGTTATCCCGCCGTAAATATGCCGAAAAATAAGGGAGGTTTTAAAATGAGAATTTACAGAGCAAAAAACTATGAGGACATGAGCCGTCAGGCCGCAAACATCATCTCCGCACAGGTTATCATGAAACCGGACTGTGTGCTGGGACTCGCCACAGGCTCCACACCGATCGGCACCTACAAACAGCTGATCGAATGGTACAACAAGGGCGATCTGGACTTCTCCGAAGTGACCACCGTCAACCTGGACGAGTACAGAGGACTTCCGAAGGAAAATGACCAGAGTTACTATTATTTTATGCATGAGAATCTTTTCAACCATATCAATCTGCCGAAAGGCCGTTCTTTCCTGCCGGACGGCACAGAGCCGGACAGCGATAAGGCCTGCAGCGACTACAACGCGATCATCCGCCGGGTGGGCGGCATCGATCTGCAGCTCCTCGGCCTTGGCCACAACGGCCATATCGGTTTCAACGAGCCCGCCGACCATTTCCCGCAGGAGACCCACTGCGTTGATCTGACTGCCAGCACCATCGAGGCGAATAAACGTTTCTTTGAGAAGGAGGAGGATGTGCCGCGTCAGGCTTACACCATGGGTATCAAGACCATCATGCAGGCGAAAAAGGTTCTGCTTGTAGTCAGCGGCGAGGGCAAGGCGAAGATCCTGCGCGATTCCCTCTACGGCCCGGTTACCCCGGCTGTTCCCGCTTCCATTTTACAGTTCCACAAGAATCTCTGTGTGGTGGCGGATGAGGCGGCTCTCAGCATGATGCCCTGATCTTCATGCCGCGATGACATCAGTTGAAACGAAACCCGGCCCGCTGTCCTCGGACGGCGGGCCGTTCCATGATAAAAGGAGACCCCATGACAAAAACGATCGAATATTTTTTGGAATATGTAAAAATAGACACGCAGTCCCGCGAGGACGCAGACAAGACGCCGAGCACGGAAAAACAGCACGACCTGGCAAAACTCCTGGTCTCACAGCTCAAGGATATGGGGGCGGCGGATATTACCTACGACAGCGAAAACTGTTATGTGTACGCTTCCGTCCCCGCCGCGCCCGGCTTTGAGGCCAGTCCCGTCCTGGGCTTTATCGCTCATATGGACACCTCCCCCGCCGTCACCGGAGCGGGAGTGAAGCCCCGCATCGTGGAGAACTATGACGGCGGCGATATTCTGCTGAATGCCGCCGAAAAAACCGTTCTCTCCCCCGCTGACTTTCCCGAGCTCAAGGCTCTCCGGGGGCAGGACCTCATCGTGACGGACGGCACGACCCTGCTCGGAGCGGACGACAAGGCAGGTGTCGCCGAGATCATGGCGATGACGCAGCACCTTCTCACACACCCCGAAATTCCGCACGGCAGGATCCGAATCGCTTTTACGCCCGATGAGGAGATCGGAGCGGGCGCTGACTTCTTTGATCTGTCCGTCTTCGGCGCGGACTTTGCCTACACGGTGGACGGCGGGGAACTCGGCGAGCTGGAGGACGAGACCTTCAACGCAGCGGGGGCAAAACTGACTGTCCGTGGGCGCAATGTACATCCCGGCTCCGCCAAGGGCAAAATGATCAACTCCATTTTGATCGCCCAGGAGTTTCACTCTCTTCTGCCTGTCTTTCAAAATCCCATGTACACCGAGGGCAGGGAGGGGTTTTTCCATCTGGACGGCATCCATGGAAACGTGGAGGAGACCACCGCGCAGTACATTATCCGGGACCACGACAGGACGCTGTTTGAAGGGAAAAAAGAGCTGTTTTTAAAATGCGCTGATTTTCTTAACGAGAAGTACGGCGAGGGCACTGTCACCGTGGAGATGGAAGACTCCTATCACAACATGAAAGAAGTTCTGGTATCCCACACTCACCTGATGGAAAATGCCTGCCGCGTTCTCCGCGAACTGGGCGTAGAACCAAAGATCGTCCCTGTCAGGGGCGGCACCGACGGTTCCAGGCTCTCCTTCATGGGACTCCCCTGTCCGAACCTCTGCACCGGCGGGGCCAACTATCACAGCCGCTTTGAATATGCCTGTGTACAGTCCATGGAAAAAGTTACGGAAATGCTGGTGCGGCTGGCAGAGTGTTATGCGGGGAACTAAATCCGAATCGTCGGCTATCGGGACAGAGCAAAAACCCTCTGTCCCGGTCATCCGGTGCGGACCTGTCATATCTGTCTGTCTGTCCCGGTGGTTCCCTGCATGGCTTTTACGAACGGCTCCGGATCTTTTCGCATCTGCAGCAGACTGTTGAAAGCCATCAGAAGCATCTTATCCTTGTTCAGGCGCATATCCGCCACGTCCTGATCCATGACCGCGCGAAAATGGTCGATCTGGAAGATCATCAGATCCACCAGCCCGTATCCCTCTATCTTCACTTTGCAGAGAAAATCCTGATGTTCCAGATAATACACAAACTCCTCGTAGATCTCCTCATCCGCGGTAAGCCGCCCCCAGAAATCCTCCAGAAATTCCCGGTCCGCTCCCGCGTACCCGCAGAGCGCGCCCGCCCACGCATAGGCTTTCTCCCGTTCTCTCAACCTGTCCTCCACCGCCATCCTAAAACCCTCCCCCTCGCAATGTGTGGAACAGCTTTCTCCATCCGTCCCTGCTAAGTCTAACACATGAACCATAACCTTGTCATCCCCCTCCGTCTATGGTATGATAACCTAATCAAAAACACCGGAAAGGCAAGGTTTATTTCTATGAAAAAATTGATATCCTGGAACGTAAACGGTCTGAGGGCCTGCATTGGAAAAGGGTTTATGGATTTTGTGTCGAAGGAAGATGCGGATATTCTCTGTATACAGGAATCCAAGCTTCAGGAGGGGCAGATCTCTCTTGACCTGCCGGGCTATCACCAATACTGGAATTATGCGGAGAAGAAAGGCTACTCCGGCACCGCCATCTTCACAAAGGAGGAGCCGCTGTCTTTCTCCCGCGGTATCGGCATCGAAAAACACGACCACGAAGGCCGTGTCATCACTCTGGAATTTGAAACTTTTTATCTGGTCACGGTCTACACCCCCAACTCTCAGGAGGAACTGAAGCGTCTCGCCTACCGCATGGAGTGGGAGGAAGATTTTCTGGCTTACCTGAAGCGTCTGGAAGAGAAAAAGCCGGTTATTTTCTGCGGCGATCTGAATGTCGCCCACCGGGAGATCGATCTCAAAAACCCTAAAACCAATCGTAAAAACGCGGGGTTTACGGATGAGGAGCGCTCCAGATTTTCCTCCCTGCTGGAGGCCGGCTTTATCGATACGTTCCGGTACTTTTACCCGGATCTGGAGGGCGCCTATTCCTGGTGGTCCTACCGTTTCCGCGCCCGGGAAAAAAACGCGGGGTGGCGCATCGACTACTTTCTGGTATCGGAAACGCTCCGCGGCTGCCTGAAGGACGCGCTCATCTATAAAGATGTCCTGGGCTCAGACCACTGTCCCATAGGGCTGATCGCCGACCTTTAATTCCGTCCTCTTCTCATATAGTATATATAGTACAGAATAAAAGCCGCTGCCGCTGCGATCCAGGTGATCGGATAGCTCATCATCACGGTCTCCATGGTATTGTCAAACGGCAGGGCCACCGCGATCCAAGCCACCCGCAGCACACACACCAACACCACGCTGATGATCGTCGGCACCACCACGCATTCCAACCCCCTCAACGTCCCCGAGAGGATCTCCACGATCACATAGATCAGATAAAAACGGGTCAGGAAATGCAGCTGAGCCACACCTAACGCGATCACTCCCGCATCTTCCACAAAGACGCCGAAAAAGAATTCCGCAAAGCGATAGAAGAAAATGCTGATCACGCCCGCCATTACCATGCTCATCCCCATGCATTCCCACATGGACTTCTTCACCCGTTCCATCTTTCCCGCGCCGAAATTCTGCCCCACAAAAGTTGTCACGGCAATGCCCATGGCCGACACCGTCATCCAGAAGAGCCCATCCAGCTTGGTATACGCGGACCAGGCCGCAATGTTATCGGTTCCGAAACTGTTCACCTTCGCCTGGATCACACTGTTGGAAAATCCGTAGGTCACCGACTGCAACCCCGCCGGAATGCCGATCCACAGCACCCTTTTCAGGATTTTCCCCGAACAGTGAAACAGCTTCCCCGGCACCAGTCTGTAACACTCCCTGTCTCTGCAGAGCACCGCAAACACCATGACTGCGCTCAGGATCTGGGAGAGCACCGTGGCGACGGCGGCCCCCTCCGCCCCCATCCCCAGACCTGCCACAAACAGAAAATCCAGCGGAATATTGGCCACGCAGCTCACGATCAGAAAGTACAGCGGGCGTCTCGAATCCCCCACCGCCCGCAGAATCCCGGCTCCCATGATGTAGAACAGATTGGCAGGCGTCGCCGCAAAATAGATGCGCATATATCCTAAAGACTGACCGAAAAGATTTTCCGGCGTCTTCAGGAGCCGCAGCATAAGGGGCGAAAAGAGGATGCCGACAACCCCGAACACCACCCCGGCGCAGAGCGAGATCATCAGAGAAGTGTGCACGGTCTCGGACACTTTCTCCTCCTGCTTTCCTCCATAAAAATGAGCTGCCACAACGGTAGCTCCTGAGCTGATGCCGGTAAAAAATCCCACAAAAATATTGATGATGGACGCCGTCGAGCCTCCCACTGCGGACAGAGCCTCCTTCCCCGCGCATCTGCCCACGATGATCGCGTCCGCCGTATTGTACAGTTGTTGAAACAGGGACCCAAGCAGGATCGGAAAGAAGAACAACAATATCTGACTCCAGATAGCCCCCTCCGTAATCCGGCTTGCCGCCGCGCTTTTGTTCTTTGTCATCATATCAGATCACCTTAAAATTCAGCCATTTTCTACTCAAAAATCTCCATGTGTAAAAAGATACCCGGCAGAGCCAGTCAAACACCATGGCGATCCAGACGCCGATCGCTCCCAGCCCCAGGTGGATCCCCAGGATCACGCTGAAGCCGATGCGGAAGATAAACATGGATGCCACAGAGACGATCATCGCAAATTTCACGTCGCCGGAAGCGCGAAGCGCGTTCGGCATCGTGAAGGAAGTAGGCCACAGAAGTATCGCACAGCCATTGTGGATCCAGACCAGAATAAACGCAAAGCGGCGCGCCTCCGGCGAAAGGCTGTAAATATTCAGGATGAACGGCAGCGACAATAAAATAATGCTGTTCACGATCGCCGTTATCCTGTAGGTAAACTTCCACAGCTTTTTCGTGTACCAGACAGCCTGGTCCTTCTCCCCGGCCCCCATACATTGCCCCACCACCGTGATCATCGCCAGGTTCATCGCCTGTCCCGCAATACACCCCATGGAATCCAGATTGTTCGCCACGGCATTGGCCGCGATCTGCACCGTCCCAAACTGCGAGATAATGCTGACTACCAGCACTCTCCCAAGCTGAAATAATCCGTTTTCCACGCCGTTGGGAATCGCGATATGCAATATCCTCTGCACCATGTCTCTCTCCCAGGAAAACAGATTCCCAAAAATGACATATACGTCATTTTTACGATTCATTGTGAGGATCATCATCACCACTGCCCCGAGCACACGGGCGGCCAGCGTGGACAGGGCGGCTCCTGCCGTCCCCATCTGAAAACCGAAAATCAGAATCGCGTTTCCGATAGCGTTAAAAACATTCATGCCGGCGGACACCTGCATGGATATCCTGGAGTTTCCCATGGAGCGGTATGTGGCGGCGCCGGCGTTGAACACTCCCAGAAACGGAAAAGAAAACGCCGATATCAGAAAATAGATCATGGCATTTTCCATAACGTCCGCTTCCACCGCGCCAAACAGCAGCCTCAAAATCTGCCCCCGGAACAGCAGGCTGACAAGCATCAGCCCGGTGGAGATCACCACCGACACTGTGATAAGCTGTTCCGCCGCCCGACAGGCATTCTTCCTGTTGCCATGCCCCAGATACTGAGAAACCACCACCGCGCCGCCGGTCGCCACCGCCGCAAAGATATTGATCAACAGCACATTGATCATATCCACCAGGGAGACGCCCGATATCGCGCTCTCCCCCGCATAGGAGATCATCATGGTATCCACCATGCCCACCGTGATCGCCAGCACCTGCTCCACGATCAGCGGAAAAATCAACTTTTGCAGCTGCTTTTTCGAGAACATCGTACCGATATCCGTTTGATTCTCCGATCTTTGTTTTATCCAAAACATCTGTCCGTTCCCTCTGCGCTCCCGCCTTTTACATCTGGTGCTTTACCACTTCGTACTCGTTGTCCGATCTGTAATAAGGGCATTCCAGCCTTGTCTGAGACAAAAACCTTGCCATCTCGTCCTCGTCCATGCTGACATAGCACTCGTAGCAGTCATAGTCCTCATCATAAATATAATTGCTGCAGGTATCACAGCTTGTCCCCTGTGCCATAAAAATCCCCGTCCCTCCACTCCAATATTGCCGGCAGAAAACCTGCCGGCAATATCAATACTCGTTTTATGTCTTTATTCCGTTTCCCGAAAAACGGATGCTGTCCTCTATATTGTGTCGTCTTAAAATTAAACCAGGAACTCTTTGATTGCTTCCAAAATCTTAGCCTCTTCCTCCTCGGTACTGGAAAAATGAAGTTCCAGCGGAGAACTCAAATCGAGACTCATGATACCCAGCATGGATTTTGCATCAATATAGTACCTGCCCTGCTCCAGGTCAAAATCACAGTCAAATTTGCATACCGTCCTGTTGAATATCTTGATCTTGTCAATACTGTCCAACTGTACCGTCACAGTTTTCATATCTCTACCTCCAACCATATATATATTATTCGGTCTATCCCCGATTAATTCTATTATAAGTTTTTATTCTTGTTTATGCAAGACTTTTACAAAATTAAGGAAAAAAATTTGTCACAATTTAGCAATTTTCACATATATGATCTTTTCGCCAGAAGGGTCAACTAACTTTACTCCGCCCAGGGCACTTTCCCCATCAGTTCAAAGAGTTCGCTCCCCTCCTCCGGCGCCTCGCCGACTTCTCTGCAGACTCCGCCTTCATCCACCGTGAACAGTCTGTTCCTGCGCCCTCTGCCGCCTCTCCATATCAGATAATAGATTCCCTCCCCGCTCTGCGGATTATAGCAGCAGAAAACACACAGGCAGGCGCCCTTCACGACGCCGCCCTCGGCGAGAGCGATCCGCGCCATGTGCAGCGTATCGCTGATATTCAACGCGATCACCCCGAAATCTTCCTGCCGGTAGGGAAAGGCGGGGCCGCTTCCGTGCTCCTTCTGATAAGCCTCCTGATAACAGGCAAATACAAAGCTTTCCTTCTCCGAGCTGATCCGGTCCATAAAGCTCTTTTTATCTCTGTAAAACTCCGCGGAAAGTCCGTCCCTTGCAATCTTGTCCTCCGCCGATATCTGCGCCTCTTTGCTGTTCATTATCTCCAGGGCCGCTCTATGGAGCGTAAGATTATCTGTAAACGGGTTCAGCACGATCCCCGAAAGTTTCAGTTCTTCCCTGGCCGCCATTTTGGAGCACTCCCTAAACGGAAGAAACATCATCACCGGATACTTCTGGTTCTCGGGTATCTGCGATTTGCCCGTAAAAACCGCAAAAAGCTGCTCTCCGTTGTTATTTTTCAGAATGATCGGCCGAGGCTGCGCGCGCCCTTCCAGCTTCACCGGGTTCTTCCGGCTCTCCCGGATCAGGCTCTGCAGTTCCTTCTGATCCACCTCTCCCGGCAGAAACGCCGGCTGTATCACCGTCGCTTTCTCCAGATGCGTCATGATCTTTACCAGGTTTTCATTGCTCTGATTTGTCTTGAAGGCCTTCATCGCCTCCTCCAGCGCTTCATTGTGGAGCACTGGCTCCTTATTTTGTTCCGCCATACCGCCTTTTCGTCCTTTCTATTCCGTACTATTCCAACAAAGAAGATATTTTATGCGCCACCAGATCAAGCGCCACATCGTTCATCCCGCTGTTGATAACCATATCCGCGTACATCTTGGTCGGCTCCACATACAGATAATGCATCGGTTTTACCGTGGTCAGATACTGGTCGATAATATTTTCAATATCCCTGCCTCTCTCCTTCACGTCCCGCAGCACCCTGCGCAGGATCCTCTCATCCGCGTCGGCATCCACAAAGATCTTGATATCCGTCATATTTCTGAGCCGTTCATCCGCAAGCACCAGTATTCCCTCCAGCAAAATGATCTGGCTCGGCTTCACCTCCACCACCTCGTCGGAGCGGTTGTGCTGTGTGTAATCGTAGACAGGACACTGTATGGAATTTCCGTCCTTCAACATGGCGAGATGCTCTAAAAGAAGCTCCGTCTCAAAAGCCTGCGGGTGGTCATAGTTGATCTTTTTTCTCTCCTCGAAGGGAATGTCGTCGTGTGCCCGATAGTAATTGTCATAGTACAACACAGTCACCTGATCCCCGAACAACTTTTTCAGGCGATTTGTAAAAGTGGATTTTCCTGAACCCGTGCCGCCGGCCACGCCGATAATGATCGGAAATCTGTTATCAAATCCTGCCTCTGCCATACCTGCTTCCTCCTGCTGTAATTTTGCACTATTATTTTTTCATTTTCCTGTTGCTTTTCCTTTCTATTTATGATATATTATTTTCGTTGCAAAAACAATATATAACAAAAATTTTGCAGATCGGGGTGTGGCTCAGTTTGGCTAGAGCGCTACCTTAGGGAGGTAGAGGCCGCAAGTTCGAATCTTGTCACTCCGATAAAAAACACCGCAGGTTTGCGGTGTTTTTTAGTTCTATGGATTCTTTATTTTTTGATTTTTACCTTAAATCCGGCGGTTTGCCGCTTATTTTAATATTGGTCTAAAATATCATGATAACCCACATCAATAAGAATAATCCATTTATTTTGAAGCTGTTTTCGTTCTTACACACTCAAATTTTTAAAATATTTTTCAAATCGCTTTGTAAAAATAATCTAATAAGCCATCAATCTGCCTCCAATTTTGCAAACAATGCATCCACACTATAAAAAACAGGCTGTTCACCTGACTCAACCTTAACCTCTGCTTCATTAATCTCATCTCGCAACTCATTGGGGTGCTTTTGGGAATAAACAACAATTGGTAACATATAATAATCTTCTAACTTTTAATTTTTTCCCTGATTCGACCTTTCGACACTATCGTTTTTTGTGATCTTTCGTTTCTTCTCACCATAATAGAACCTCCAAACTGAGTGATTTAGTCTTATATTAGTTTAGAGGTTTACACATACTTTAGTATAATACCGCCATTGCTATTAAAATATGTCTACTTTGATTTGTTCTGATAAATCGCTCAGATATTTATATAGAAGTTGTTTAGAGGAATGGTAATCCATATTAAAAGCCTTATAAGTTAATCCTTTCATTATATCATCATCTACAATTTCGTTTTCTTTCAAGAATTGTCCTAGTCCATAATGAGCAAGGCAATTGCGAAAATCCCTATGTTGTAAAGAGCTATCAAGACAATAATTTGTCCCATTACAAACATTTAATTCATTTACAAAATTGCATAAATAGTAATATTGCAAATAGGCAAATTTAAATTTCTGAGGAATTTCCTCAATAAAATATTTATCAATGAATTCTGTAACATAATTAATATTGCAAAGCACCGAAAATAATACTAATCCCAAATCTGTTTTTAGTTTTAATGGACAGTTTTCATAAAAGTGATAGTCTTTATATCCGACGCTAATATTATCATTATACCGATATGGCGGAAAATCAGCACCCCCAAAGAAAGAAGCAAGTTTTCCTACAATAACACTTATATTCCTAATGAAAGTTCCTGCCTCTTCATTTCCTAATGTCGTTATGGGTGTATGAAGTGCGCAGATAATAGTATTTCCACAAAATTCATCATTACAGTAATCCGTACCTACATTGTAATAGCCCAATAGTTTTTCACGAATCCTACGAATTTTATAAAAATAATTATCACTTTCTTGAAATTTTTCTAACAATAAAGTTTTATATTCGCTATATGTTTTTTCAAACAACTTATGCCCCTGCCTTAATGCCGTATAGTACATTTTTTCTCTCTCATTAAAAGCAGGAGCTTCTAACCTTAACTTCTTACACCATTGCTCTGCACCATCTGCAAAAATTCCTATATATGGTTGGCACATCATTATGTAATTGCTCCTTATATTATGGGCGTTTTGATGTATATTTGTCAATGTATATAAAAACCTTGCATCAGACTGAATTAAATCAAAAGCGGCTTTTTGTACTCTATTAAAAGTCAATTTTCTATCTCCTATTTAATCTAGTATACTACTATATTGCTTCCTAATTTAATTTTCACCAAGTAATCGTGAAACAACAGTGGCAAAGTAGCTATTAGCCTGCCACTTATCAGTAAATTCACTTAAGCGACACCTACTTTTCATCGCCCTTTTCAAGTATCTGTCTTACCAGCTCTACCGAGCTTTCCTCCGCAGGATCGTTAGTGTTCAACTCGCCACGGAAAGCACTGACAAGAATAGATTTTTTGATAAGGTCAATCTGCTCCATCACTACTTCAGCAGCCTCTCTGGCTTGCTGTTCTTTGGCGAGGAGACCATCAAGAATACGGACGATTTCGATTTGTTCGGGAAAAGGAGGTAAATCAATCCTCATTGCTTTCAAAATTTTAAAAGGAGGAATATTCTTTATTGCCGTACCATTCGCTTTGTCAATAACATCACCTTTTAAAATCTCTCCAAAGTAATAGATAAAGAATTGTTCTTCGATATTCGGAAATATTCGAACACGCATAAGAGCCTGATTTATTATTCCTCGCTCACAGTTATCCGGAAGTTTAAAAACTTCTCCAATAGTGCCTGCACAGCTTATAATAATATCACCACCATTAACAGAAAAAGTTTTTAGCTCTAAATATTTCTGTTCCGAAATATAATAATGACCATATTCAATCGTTTTGCGGATAGCGTTTCCCTGTTCGTACACTTTATAGGTGTTATTGCCTTTAGGGACAAACATTGCTTTAGTAATTGATGAACCAAAAGGTCCTTTTTTATATTCTGCAACATCATTTAATGTTAAATTTTTCCAACTACTTAACCTCACGCCGTGTTCTTTTCTCCACCGGGCAGTGAGTTTGCCAGTGAAAGCTTTGTGGAGAATGGCGGCTTTACGGATTTCAAAGCTATCCAGCGTATCCTGCGCCTTTTGCTTAGCCTCGTCCAGCTTAGCAAACAGACTTTCAATGCGATCAACAATACGCTGCTGTTCGAGGAGTGGGGGAAGTGGAAATTCATGAGATTTTATAATCTCTTGAGAAATGTTTGGTTGAGCTCCACCCTTGCCTTTTTTTATAAAGTGATTCTTTTGAGAGCATGCATAATAAAAGAGATATTTATAGTTTGTTGAAGAATAAACAATACCACAAGCACATGCTTGGTTTGTGGCCGCAGGAATACCCAAAATACCAACTTTTCCGATTGTAGCCCCATACATTGCAATAGCAACTGTGTTTAAGGGAAATATTTTTGCGCTTGAATGGGAAATAGCTTTTTGTGTTATATGTTCTTCTGTTTCAAATATATAATTATCATTTAGCTCTCCCGTTTTTATCCACGGAATATCGCCATTATAATATTCTGGTATTTTTCGAGAAGGAGTTCCGCCAGATCCCCATTGAGCAATTTCTTGCATTCTTGTCCAGCACCAATTCTCCGGTACCTTATAAGGCTGCTCCCAATCCGGCACCAATGCCTCCTGTAAGCGCTCTTCCAGTGTCATGTTTTCTTTTTTCTCACCTCTTGCCATCAGTCCTGCACCTCCAGTGCCCGCAACTCTTTCACCACACTCATCAGAAGATCGACGGCCTCCTCCAGATTGGCGGCGGCTTCCTCTGCACTGTCCGCCGGATCGGGCAGATCATTATAATCCAAAACGGAGTCGTCACGAATCAGCCCGAGATCAAGAGTATCGCCCTTTTCAGCGATTTCTTCCCTTGTAAATATGCTAAAGCGCTCATCGTCCACAGTATGGCGGTCTTTGGCGGTATAGGCTTTCACAAAATCAGTGAAATGCTCTCTTTTCAGCGGTGTTGTCTTACCGAAAGAGGGCATATTGGTGCGCAGATCATAAAACCAAACCTCTTTGGTGTTATCCTCTTGGGTTTTCCCACGGGTGAAGAAAAGTACATTGGTTTTGACCCCCTGCGCATAAAAAATACCTGTCGGCAGGCGGAGAATGGTATGGAGATTGCAAAAATCCATCAACTCTCTGCGGACTTTTACACCATCGCCATCGGCAAACAGTACATTATCCGGCAAAACAACGGCACAACGGGCAGTTTCATCTGCTCTCAGGCTGCGGTAAATCACCTGCAAAAAGTTCAGCTGCTTATTAGATGTCTGATATGATATATCGTCCCGGGAAGTACGCTCTCCGCCTTTTTTGGTTCCAAATGGCGGATTGGTTAAGATCACATCAAAATCTTTCAGCCTTTTCGCTCTGGGAGACAGGGAGTCCTCGCAGAAAATATACGCCGGGACATTATGGAGGTATGCGTTCATTAGAGCCAAACGGTGTGCGTCGTGTACCAGTTCAACCCCGTAGAAAGAGTCCTGAAAATCCGCCATTTCTGAATCAGAAAGTGTATAGAGATCCACACCGTCAACAGCGTGCTGATAGGCGGAAATCATAAAACCGAAAGTACCGCAGGCAGGGTCGAAACATTTTTCTCCAAACTTAGGCGCAATTAAATCAGTCATTAAATCAATAAGCACGCGAGGTGTAAAATACTGTCCTGCGCCGGACTTCTTCTCGTCCGCGTTCTTTTGCAGTAAACCTTCATAAAGGTCACCGAGGCCCTCCTGCTTCGCTTCAAACCAGTCCAGCTTGTTGATTTCTGAGATGATTTTCTGCAGGTTTTTCGGTTCTTCAATACTGGAAACCGCTTTTGTATAGATATTACTGATTTTAGGGATGCCAGTACTTCCAAGTTCAGAGAGCAGCTTTGTATAGTATTTTTTCAATTCGATACCTTCCAAAGTGGTAAGGTATACCCATGAATAGTTGTAAAGCAGCGGTTTTCGAGATTCCTTTTCTTCTTCCGTCAATTGTTCGACAGCTTTGCCTTTTTTGCGGGCGTACTGTTCTAAAGATGTCTGATACGCCTTTAGGACATCGGCTTTCAATGTGTTTTCCTCTCCTGTTTCGTCCAGCATTTTCAGAAAAAGAATGTAGGTAAGCTCAGTCACATACTGGTGATAGGTAATGCCATCATCACGCAGAACATTACAGAGATTCCAAAGTTTTTGTACGATGTCTTGTGTGCTCATTTAGGCTGCTCCTTCGTAAATGTAAGTGTTGATCTCCCTGATAATTTCAATGAGGTTCCCACCGAGTTTCTTATTAAACCGAGCAAAACCACCTTCCATCTTAAATACCGGCGCTTCAAAAGTTTCCGTATTCAAGATACTTTCATGCAACATATAGGTTTTAATTTTTTCCAACGTATCAAGCTGCATTTTGTTGAAATGATGTGCGGTAGTCAGCTTGTCAAAAGCAGCTGCAACACGCTCATCATGGTTAAACAGCGGTGTCTTCAGCACAGCCCTGCGAACATGGGCGATAATATCCGCCACAATATGCGCATTTGTAACGGCACTGGCTGCTTCGTTCAGGCTTGTTTGTGTGAAATTTTCTTTATCCAAAACAAGTTTCAGTTCTTTTAGCTGTGCCCTTGTCATGTCGCTGGGCCTGGTACAGGCGATCCGAATCGCTTCGATCCTGTCTTTATTTTCAGTGACATATTTTGCAAAAGCGGACAGATAATCTTCCGGTTTTTCCGTATTACCATATCCACGGGTAGTTTCTTTCAAGGTATCCTCTCTTTCAGAGTAGAAGCAGCCTTTTTTCTTGCCTTTCAGCGAATCCAACCACAGCAAAAAGTCTTTATCTTTTTTGCAGTTTTCAATGAAAGCGTCTTCTGTACAGGATTTCAGCTTGTGTACATAGGTTTTCAAGTCGATGCCGTCCAATCGTTCGATAACATCATATTTTTGTTTCGATGTAAGATTGTTGTTTTTTCGCTGAAGTCTTGCGAGAATGCGGTCTTTGACCTGCTGTTTCTTTTCTCCGCTGTTGCGAAACAGATCTTCCAGCAGCTCGGGCATAGTTTTGCTTACGGAAACGGATTTCATCCCGGAAGTGGAATCTAAATCCTCATACACCCGTACCGCATCAAAAATATTAAAATGCGTTTTGCCGATTTCAGGACAAAGGCGGGTGGCACGACCAAGCATCTGTTCAAACAGGATACGGCTATTAATCTTTCTCATAAACACCAGATTGCAGATAGCTGGGACATCGATGCCGGTTGTCAACAAATCAACCGTCACAGCAATATTGGGATACTGGTTGTTTTTAAACTGTTTGATTACCTGCAAAATTTTCTTTTTGTTGCCGCCGGCAGTTTTGCCCGTGATTTTCATAATCGCATTATTAGAAATACCGTAGGGTTTATAAATATCGCGAAGCATATCTACAATACAATCCGCATGGCTATCTTTTACAGCAAAAATCAACGTTTTCTCATCGCTTTCAGGATTTAGATAATTGGATATTTCCTCTAAAACCTTTCGGGTATGGTTGGGAAGGACAATTTTCTTATTAAATTCAGAGACGTCAAAATCCAACTCATCCTGCAAAACTGCCCCGTTGATCAGTTCGTTTGTGCCAGGATCATACTGCGCAAGTGTTTCCCCTTTTTTGAATTTTACCTTATTTTCAATAAAATCTGTGTTGATAATATAGGGCGGATCGTGATCCACAAGCCAGCCGTCAATAACGGCTTCACGATAGCTATAAGTAAAAACAGGCTCACCGAAAATTTCGGTAGTGTGCAAAGCGGGGGTAGCGGTCAACGCCACTTTTACCGCATCAAAATATTCGATGACCTGTTTGTATTTGCTCATATAATCTTCTTGATTATCGTAGAGAATTTCTTCTTCCGTCATTTCTCTGTCAAGAATATATCCTCTATGTGCCTCATCCACAATAATCAGGTCAAAAGCACCGGGCATTAAATCAGGTGTTTCTGAGAGTATAGTCCGTCTTAACAATCCCTGCACAGTAGAAACACTGACCTTGGTTTCCAAATTGATTTCATTATCATCAATGGCTTTTAACTCATAGATATCATCTAAAGTCATTAAATCTTTCAGCTTGATATCCTTAAAGGTATCCATTGCCTGCTCTCCGAGCGGTACGCGGTCAACAAGGAATAGGATTCTCCTGAAGCGTTTGGATTCAAGCATTTTGTAAATCAGACCAAGCACAGTGCGGGTTTTACCGGTACCAGTCGCCATTGCAAGCAACGCAACACGGCTTCCATTCATAATTGCTTCGGTTATTTTGTTGATAGCCTTGATCTGATAATCGCGCAAATTAAGGCCAGCAGGGTCTTCCATAAAAGAATCATTATAAGTTGCTAAATTTTCATTTGCTTTATCTATATCTTGACTTAATTTTTCTTCCAGATCGTTGGGGCTGAACCAATTTCGTATTGGATAAGGCTGATTGGACGATTTCCGTGCATCTAAAAACCATATGCCGGATTTGGTTCGGAGTTGTTCCAAAAAAGCTCTGCCGTTTGAGGCAAACAGGAATGGAACCTGATATTCATCCCAGGAATTTATAATATATTTTGCACTTTCTTCTTTAACATGTGTTGCATAGTCTTTTACCTGAACATCGATAGTGGAAGCAACATCTTCTGAAACTTTTTTCGCCTCCATGAAAGCTACAAGCCTTTCTCCGATGAAGAAAGCATAATCAGCATAGCCGTTTTTATAAAAACCAGAGTTGGTAGGCCATTCGCTGATAACAATATTTCTGCCTTTCACTGGACGAATGCCCTTGCTGTAACGCAAGTTGACTGTATCAGCTTCCCATCCCGCTTTGCGAAGCTGCTCGTCGATCAAACAGCGTGTCTGCGCCTCATTCCATTCCATCATAGAAGAAACCGTCTCCGCCCGCTTTACACGCTCTTTCTGCGTTGTACCGGTAACAGCAGTCGTTACCTGAGCAAGTTTTTTTGACAGTTCCGCAATCTTTTTTTCCTGATCTTCTATTACTGATTTCAGATCCTCCTGATGCACTTCTTCGGGCATGACAAAATCTTTAGCAATATATCCCCAGTCACCGTAAGTTTCCATAAACCAAACCGATAAACTATACGCCATAGAAAGAAGCGTTTTAGCCTCATCTACGGAATCCGTTCCCGTATGTACTGCGGAATTTCGGGTTTTACGGAGTACATAAAGAGCATTATCAATTTCGCGAGGAAGAAGGCCGGCACGCTTTAACAGGCGAATACGATTGGCATGGGTATTATCCGTTTGCGGTTCATCAATGCGTTCAAACACCAATATTTCTTGAACAAGACGCTCAGAGAACATCCCAAGTTTATAGATACATGCATTCGGATCTGAATACAGGTAATTCTCCGCTGTTTCACCGATCTGTGCCAATGCTGGCCAATACCGTTTCAGAAATTCAAAATTCGATTTCATAAACAGCCTCCTTCAAACTTTTATTTTCCGGTGCCATTTTGCACCTTTGTCATTTCCTTTACTGTCCAAGCATCTCATGATAGGCAACAAGCGTTACATTTCCCATCTCATCCGCCTTGTCAATACACCCTCTGGTAAATCCGGTTTTCGCAAAGAGATAGAAATGCTTTTGCTTATAGTGAAACAGATTGCTGCGCTCAACAAGAGTTTCCAGAATGCCAGGATCAATCTTTTCATTTGTCCATTGGCACGCAGCAAAGAGGGCTGTATCCTTATCCGAACCCATAATATCGATTTCCTCCCGGACTCTGGTCTTGGGATTCGTACCCCACCAGCGACCAAGATCACTGAAATTTACAGCGCATTTATTTTCAAGAAGTAATTTCCAAAGGTATTGCCTGCATATTTCTTCAAACACACCGCCCATATAGGCGGGAAGTTCGGGGGCAATGCGCTTATAGGCGAGGTCTGCAGCTCCACGGCAAATAATCGAGGTGTTTTCCGGCACAAAACGGTACCAAAAACGAAACATATTATCCGTAATAGAGTAAATCGTCTTGCGGCCGGATTTTTCTCCGTAGGGCGATTCTTTTTTTATAATACCCAACATAATCAGATTCTTAATGTAGGTAGCACACACGCTCGTATCTTCATCTATTTTATTGGAAATCTCGTTCATTTTGGAGCAGCCCGCGGCAATCGCCGTAATGACCGCATTGTAAATCGCCGGTTCACGCACTTCCTGCTTTAAGAGATGGCTCGTCTCCTCAAAGATGGAGGAGGACGGATTCAGATAGGTATTTTTAATGTTTTCTTCAACGGAAAGACTGTCATTTATCTGCATCAGATATTGCGGCGTCCCGCCGACAACTCCGTATGCCAGCGCCTTGTCGATGTCCGAAAACTTTGTAAACCAGCGGCAGGCTTCAAAAAAATCAAAGGGACTTAACCTGATCTGTGCCGTTCTCCTTCCATAAAGCGGCGCTTTATACGACAAAACATGCTCCTCCATATATGACATGGAAGAGCCGCAGAGAATCAGGAACAGCCTGGAGTTGTCCTTATTTTTATCTATTAAAAGTTGGAGAGTCGAAGCAAGGCTTTTGGACGCGCGGGCAACATAAGGGTACTCATCGATGACAAGCACGATCCTTTTCGTTTTTTCCAGCTCAAAGACATATTCGAGCGCCGATGGAAAGGATGCAAAGGAGGATTTGACAGCGATGCCCGTGTGATATTCCATAATGCATCTCGAGAAGTTATCTAAGTTTTGCTTTTCATTGGTTTCGACGCCGGTAAAAAAAATGGTGTCTTTATCTTTTGTAAATTCGCTGATGAGAGCGGTTTTGCCAACCCGACGGCGGCCATAAATAACCGCAAATTCAAACTTGCCGGAATGGTATAGCTTACTCAATGTATTTAATTCCTGCTGCCTGCCTATAAACATCGGCGCCCTCAATAATTAGTGGTTTACAATTTACTTAATTATAGTCTACCTCACCTGAGTTGTCAACAGCTCCCGCTGAAACGATTTACTTCTCACTGACCCTGACATTCCCGTTTTTTCCCTCCTCCACATCGACGGGCACCCTCAAAAACACTTTCGTTCCCTCCCCCTTCTTTGATTGAATCTGCGGATAGTCTTCTATATTATAGATGTGCCGGATCCGCTCTCTGACATTACGGATGCCGATATTTAAACCCCGCTCCCATCTTGTATCCTCCTTCAAAATTTCCGCAAGCCGCTCCTCGCTCATCCCGGAACCGTTGTCCGACACTTCCACGTACAGAAAATCTCCGTCTCTGTTTATGACGATATTGATATATCCCCCGAGCACCTCCCCGTTTTCATCCTTATTTTCCAGAATGCCGTGAAGCAGTGCGTTCTCCACAAGAGGCTGCAGTATATTTTTCATGATCAGACAGTTCTCCGCTTCCCTGTCGATCACATATTTCACTTTAAAAGTTCCCTCATACCGGTACTTCTGAATGATCAGATACTGTTTCACAACGCTGACCTCCTGATATACCGTGTCGAACACTTCGGACACCTCGATCCTCAGCCTGTCGCGCAGCACCTCGATCATGGCCTTATTGACGATGACCACATCCTCGTTGCGCCCTTTCTGCGCCAGATAGGTAATCGTATTCATGGTATTGTATATAAAATGAGGGTCCACCTGTGAGATCAACAGGCTGTAGCGCATTCTCTGCTCAATTTTTTCCTTCTCTATGATCTCGTCGATCATGGTCTCCAGTTTGCCGGCCATAATATTGAATGATCTGCTCACTCTTCCGATCTCATCCTCGGAATAGATCGGCACTCTGGCCTTTAAATCTCCCTCCGCGATCGCCCCCATCTGTTTCGACACTTCGCTGAGCGGGCTGACAAATTTGCGGACGATCACGATCAGCGTGAGGATGACGACGATCCCGAACACTCCGACGCTCAGAAGAACAACCAGCCTCTGCGCCCAGTTGTTCGACAGTACCTCATCCCGGGTCAGATGGGACAACAGTTTCCAGTTTCCCATATCCAGCCATCTTACCGTGTAGACCCCGTCGTCGGTCGTGTAATACCCCTCCATGTAGGAATCGCCATACCGGACATTTTCCAGGACGGACTCATAATCAATCGAAGACCCCTCCGCGCTCGGATAGATGATCTGATCGTTCTCATTGAGCAGCATGTAATCCTCGCAGTAGTCCCGCATATCCTGTATGATATAGGATATCTCATCGTAGGAAGATATGATGACTAACCTCCCCTCGATCCCGTTTTTATAATATTTCTGCACATATCCATACCCTCTGGTAAAAGTATCTCCAAAGAGCGCCGATGAATCCCCCTGCTGGAAGACAAAGGGCTCGATCAACATTGTCTGCCTGTCGCTTTTATCATATTCCGGCAGCACTTCCCGCTGGATAAACTGTTTCATATTATCCGACAATCCCACAGTATTGACGCTGAACGGGTATTCGCCGCCCACGTCCAGGTACATTCCCAGCACCCGATAAGAGGAAATGCCGTCCTTATGTCTTGTGTTGGAAAGATACAGCCTCAGCCTGGCCATATTCGATTCATCCGGAAGTTCGATATACTCCCGCAGCAGTTCATTCAGCTCATTGTCCGACACTACCACGCCGGAAAACCGCTTTAATTCGTCAAAGCACTGACTGACACGCATGCTCACCTGCTCGTTGAAGTGCATGGCCGTCGCCGCCTCAGTCTTGCTGGAGACCGCATAGACTACGCTGGGAACGACGGACAGCACCATCATATAAACAACGATAAACGCAACAAACTGGGTCAACACCAGTTTTTGTGAGAGAGATAAATTATTCTTATACATCATCCCTGTTTCTTCCTGTTCATACGCCGGTATTCGTTTGGAGTCACCCCTGAGATCTGCTTGAAAATTTTACTGAAATACTGGCTGGACGTAAAACCGACCTTTTCCGCCACTTCATAGATCATATAGTCCTGTTCATCAAAAAGTTGTTTTGCTCTCTGAATCCGGATTTTATTCAGATAGTCGCTGATGCCTACCCCCACCTCCTCCTTGAATTTGGTGGAAAGCCAGGACAGGCTTATATTCACCTGCTTCGCCACCAGATTGGTAGATAAATCTTCTCTGCCATAGTTTTTATGGATATAGCTTATAGCTTCCTGGATGGAGTTAGAATAGGCCCCTCCGCATTCCGCCTCATATGCCTTTTTGATCTCCTCAAATTTAAACCGAAAAAACTTCACCATGTCACAGGGGTTTCTCATATCGTACTGCCCTGCCGATTCCGCAAAACAGAATCCCTGCCCCCTCTTCTCTCCGGTCAGGAATATTTCAAGCCGCCTCATGGCTCTCATGATCTCCTTCACATACCACAGATACGTGACATAATCTTCCCGCTCTATAGCGATCAGCATCGTCTCCATATAGACTTCCAGGCATTCGCTGTCCGCGGCCTTTATCGCCTCGTAGATCTGCTCCGAAGAGACATTGGACCGTTCCTGTTTTGTCAAAAATGCCGCATCTGCACTTCCCAGTTCCATGATCCGGGGTTTTTGCCGCACATAGCACTGGTTGAGCTGATTCTTGTTCTCTCTGTAATATTTTCTGAACTGCCGGATCGCGCAGCCCGCCGGATAAAAAAACACATTAAACTGCATCGAATCCTTCCTGTTCACCTCGCCGAATATCCGGTCGGACACCCGGTACAGTTTTTCAAATATCTCCTTCTGTGAGATAACGCTCCCCTTCACTTCCAGCAATGCAAGCATTTCCGTCTCACTGACCGCAAACGCTGCGGTATCTCTCAGGCCTTCCCTCTCCGCCTCCGTGTGTATCAACGACTTCAGATACAGTTCGTCCAGATATTCCTCCCCGCAGATTCCGGGCAGATACTCTTCCAAAAACCGCGGAACGTGCCTGAGAGAAAGAATCAGATAATAATATTTTTTGTGGAGATGGATATACTCCGCCTCCCCCAGAATTCCCCTGTACTCCCTCTCCTCTATATTTTTGAGGAACAGTTCCCGAAAGATCATCCCCTCCGTGTATTGTTTTTTCTGCTGTTCCTTCTCGATCTTCTCCTTGATCTTCAATATCTTGGTCAATAACAGTTCCTCATCCATATCGCTTTTCAGCAGATAATCGTCAATTCCAAGACGTATGGCCTCCTTCGCATAATCAAAACTTTTATAACCGGAGAGAAACAGTATGTGAGTACTCTGGTCGATCTCCCGGATAGCCCCCGCGAAATCAAGCCCGTCCATCCCCTGCATACAGACATCGCTTATCACCAGATCAGGGCGCGTTCTCCGAAAAATTTTCAAGGCCTGTTTTGCGTCCGTCAACGCCCCGACCACCTCAAACCCGTACATTTCCCAGCTTATAATATTTTCCAGATATTCCAAAGCCATCTTTTCATCATCTATCAACAGCACTTTAATCATTTTTTCCCCTTTCGGAAACTTTACACCGCCCTGTCCCAATAAACATTTTTATTATATAAAAACACAGGAGCCAATGCAATCAGGCTTCTGCCGCCGCTTCGCATTGGTCCTGTGTCTTTCCTCTTACACTAAGCCATCCTTTTCTCCAGCTCTTTCCTCTCCCTGCGATTCCGGATGAACTCCACGATCCGCTGATTGTTGTATGTATAGATCATAATGATCAGCAGGAACACTCCGGACGCCGTATCCTGGAGCGATGACGACAGCCCCAGTGTGAGAAGTCCGCTTGTCAGCAGATTCAGGACAAAATTTCCGACAAAGATCCCTATCAGAAGATTGCAGTACTGTTCCAGCGCAATTCCCACATAGATTCCCAGCAGACAGTTAAATATGATGTTCGTGCTGGACATGTAGGATGCCGTGTCGATGGAGCCCTGAATGGAAATCTTCAAAAGTGCCGCCACCCCTAAAAACAATGAGGATACCGCATAGCACAGAAAAGCCGTACGTTTTGTATTTACTCCCCCGTTTCCGGCAATCTGCTGCGAGCTGGCACATGCCCTGACGTTATATCCGAATTTTGTGTAATTGAAGATAACGTAAAACAGTGCAAACATCACCGCGAAAACGATCACACAATACGGAAAGCGCCCTAAGATCGTGTAATCTCCGCTGATCGCCGTCACCCAGGAGATACTCGCCAGGTTGGAAAAAGTCTCATAGATCATGCAGACTCCCAGGGCGGTCACAATGGCCGGAACCCTCAAAAAGATATACATAAGCCCCGAGGCAATTCCCAGTATGATGCCAAGCCCTACCACGATCAATATAAACGGGATCAGGCCTATCTGATAGACATACACCATCTTTGCCCCGAACATGGCCGCGACCATAACGATCGCGCCGGCGCTCAGATCCATCCGGTTGCACAACACATTGCAGCACATGGCGTAGGAGATAAGGGTCGGCACCAGCGTCTGCTTAAAATTCATGATGATGCTGGACGCCTTCCCGAATTTCCCGCCCGATAATAGAAAGAAAAGCAAATATACCAGTACCGGCAGAAGAATCACAATGGCCACATTCTTTATTTTGGTGGATGCTTTATTCATTTTCGTTCCCCTTTCTAATTTCATAAGTCAGAACTCAGTTTACACCATGCCTTGCCATTGTATCTTCCGAGCTGTAGTTAGCGCCCATTTCCACCAACATATCCGCTGTCGCGTCGGGATTGTATTTTACGATCACATCTTTCAGCTCCTCCGCCGTCCAGCAGTATACGCCGTCCGCGTGGAGATAGTTCGCATAGTTTTCAAATTCTTCCGCAGACTTACAGGTGATAAAGTTCACGGGAACCTCCGTCTTTTCCAGCGGTGTTCCATTCAGTGCATTGTACATGAAAATGAACGGGAATACCACGTCTACATACTGTCCGCCGATCGCGCACACCACGTCACCGCTCTCCAGATATTCGCCGCAGTTCTCGGAGAGGTCTACGAACGCGATCTTTACCTTGCCCTCCCTGCCCGCTGATTTGATCGGCTCCATGCAGTATTCGATGCCGAGCAATGTGATGGCGATACCGTCGATGGTTTCATCCGATGCCAGATAGTCCTCCACCGCTTTGGTGAACTCAAGCCCTCTGTACTCACCGGCCTTGTTGATCTCCGGATGCTCCTCGAAAGCTTCCATCATGCCCTGCCAGCGTCTGTCATGGCAGGTGATACCGGGCTCATAGCCGATCGGCGCAATATTGGTACATCCCGCGCTTATCAGGCTCTCGATAATATCTTTTCCCGCCTGTACTTCCGATTCGTAGGCTCCGCCCACAAAATAGTCGCTTGCGTACACCTGATCTTTGATCTGTTCATCGATCTGAGACCAGCCCACGCCCATGTACACGCCGTTGTCCTCACAGATCTTTAACCCCTGCAGAACCGCTGTCCCGGAGAAATTCGTTGTGATGATACCGTCAACTCCCTGGGCGCACAGGTTCTCGATACCTGCCAGATACGTCTCGTCCGCAAAGTTCTCAATAATATAATAACTAAATTTTACAGAGTATTCCTTACCGAGATAATCTGTGTAGGATTTCAGTTTTGCGCAAAGATAATCCGTTGTGGTATGGATGATCACACCGACCGTGTACTCGCCGTTCTCGTCGCCGCATACCTCGCCGGTCTGCCCTCCCCAGACTTCTTTTGTCGTTTCATCCGCTGCCTCCGTCTCCCCGGAGTCTTCCTGCTCCTGCGCCAAAGCTTCCGTGCTCTCTTCTGTCGCTTCACTCTCCGCCGGTGTTTCTGCTGCCGCTCCACAGCCGAATAAGGACAATGCCATCACTGCTGTCAGCATTAACGCTGTTACTCTTTTTCTCATACTTTTTTCCTCCTGTTTTGTGGGTTATTTCACTGCCAGACACCATCTTTGTTCTTCATATAGGTCAGAAATACGATGATGAGCAGAACGAGTCCCTGGATTCCCTCGATGACACGTTCGTTAACTCCCAATATAATCAGTCCGTTGCGTAACAAAATGACGGAAAAACTGCCGATCAGGGCTCCGACCATTTTTGCGCGGGAACCGCCCGAAAGGGGAACACCGCCTAAAACCAATGCTGTGATAACATTCATCTCCAGACCCTGTCCGGTAGATGTGCTGACACTTCCCGCTCTCGCCATCAGAATGAAACCGCCGATACCGACCGTGATTCCGCTGATGAGATATGCAATCATCCGGGTTTTTTCCACATTGACTCCAGCCTGCCTTGCCGCTAATGGGTTTCCACCGATTGCCCTGTTGGCTTTGCCGATCGAACTCTTCTCGAACAGCAGCCAGCAGACAATATACGCCACTACCAGCACTGTGATTTTGACGGTCCAGTTATCATAATCATAGATATACACAGGGACACTGTACTTCTCCTTTGCGCATACCGTGTTCAGGATACCGCGACACATATACATAACACACAACGATGTGATAAATGGGGACACTCTCAGATAAACGGATATAAAACCGTTTAGCGCGAACCAGAAAACCGCCGAGGCAATGTTGATCAACAGGATCACCGCAAGCGGCGCGCCGGCCCTTCCCGCCAGTATGGCACTCAGCACGCTGAAGCCGATCACAGCCCCGTAGGATAAATCCATACCCGCGTGGGAATAGACAAAAACCGCTCCGAATGCCATGATTGCGACATAGACCGTCTGGTTCAAAATGCTTTTCATATTGCCGGCTGTCAGAAGTTTTCCCTCTCCAAACACCTGAAATACCACGATCATAACGGCAAGTCCCAGAAAAGGTATCAGTTTTCTGAGTATGTCGTTGTACAGCTTCATCTGTTTCTCTTTCGTCTCCAAAATAATACCTCCTCCTTCCTATACCATCTCTTTGATCAGCGCCGACTCATTCAGTTCTTCCGACCGATGGAATGTTCTCTGAATCTTTCCACCCTTCATAATCATGATCCGATCACTCATGCCGATCAGCTCCGGCAGTTCCTCCGAGATCATAATAATAGACTTCCCTTCTTTTTTCAGGCGATACATCAGCTGGTACATGAAGGCTTTCACGCCGATATCGATACCTCTCGTGGGGCAGTCCAGAATAAATATCTCCGACTCATTGCCAAGCCACTTTCCGAAGACAACCTTCTGCTTGTTGCCGCCGCTCAGATCCCTCACGTCCTGCTCTATCTCCCTGCATTTGATGCTCAGATCCTTCACCTGCTTATCGGTAAAGTTTTTCTCATCCCGCCGGAAGATCAGGCCTGTGCGCATTATTTTGTTCAGGGACGGGAGAACTGTGTTGTCCAGTATGCTCGCCGACAGGATCAGTCCCTCCTGGTCCCGGTTCTTCGACACATATCCGACCTTGCCGGAGATCGCCTGCTTTGCGCTCGTGATCTTCGTGCCGTCTCCAAACGACACCGAACCGTACAGCGGTTTTTCCATGCCGAACAGCACCTTTCCCAGGTCGTGCATACCGCAGTCCGTCAGCCCGCCGATGCCGAGTATCTCCCCTTTGTGTAACTCCAAGGAGACATCCTGTAAAACATGTCCGGCATATATCCTCTCCGCTTTCAGTACGACATCCTTTCCGTATGTCCCGTCGTAATCGCTGCGATAGTAATCCCCGGTCAACTTCCGGCCCACCA
Source organism: uncultured bacterium (assembly GCA_947643595.1). Classification (GTDB taxonomy): domain Bacteria; phylum Bacillota; class Clostridia; order Lachnospirales; family Lachnospiraceae; genus 1XD8-76. Next base: position 45,967 of record CANRWP010000007.1, read on the forward strand.
TCAGCTCTTTGATCCGATTCTCCTCAAACTCTTCCCTGGAGAGATCCGCTATAAAATCTCCGTCTCTCAGGACGATCAGCCTGCTGCACACCTGCATGATCTCCTCCAGATCGTGCGATATGAAAATGACAGCCCTGTCTTCCTTTTGAAACTTCTCGATCAGCCTGTAGATAATCTCTCTTCCCTTCTGGGACAGTGCTGTGGTCGTCTCATCCACGATGAATATCTCCGGATCCGTGTAGATCGCGCGCACCACCTCGATCAGTTTGCGGTCCTCCAGACCATATCCGGCAATCGGAGCCTCCGGATCGATATCCGTTATCCCGATCTTTCCCAGTGCTTCCCTCGCCGCCTCATACATCTTTTTTCTGTTCACGATTTTCTTCCGGGCAAAGAATTCCTCCCTGCCCAGAAAAATATTGTCTGCCACCCGGATTCCCGGCAGAGTGCCCATCTCCTGCGTGACCATACTGACGCCGTGCCGCTGTGCATCCATGGCATCCACAGGTTTATAGGGTTTTCCTTTCCACTCCAGGGAGCCGGATGTCGGCGGATATATCCCGGAAAGAATGGACGAAAGAGTCGATTTTCCGGAACCGTTCTCCCCGATCAGTCCGACCACTTCCCCCCTTCTCACCTCTATGGATATCCCATTCAGTGCATGAGTCAGGCCAAAATGTTTTACAATCTGATTTGTTTTGATCAAAACTTCGTTGCCCATATTTTTCCTCTTAATTGTCTCCGCACTCTATCCCAGCACAAGAATATTCCACGACATCTTCGGCAGAACCGCCTTCGTCCCGCCTTTTACTTCGAGTTCTCTCATCACAACGTTGTCCGGCTGCTCGAGGGTATTGCGCACTTCCATATCCTCTCCCGTCAATGTCAAATGCTGTTTTAATTTCTTGTCGCCGTAGCCCTGGAGTTCCACTTCAAACTCCGTGTCCTCATCCTGGCTGCAGTTTAAGACAAATACGCGCACCTCGTCCTTCTCCTCATTGTAGACGACCGCCGGTTCCACGATCGGCAGTTCGCCGAACTCGCAGGAATATGCAGGAGCTTCCACCACAGCCTTCATTGTCGTCCCGCGACCGTACTTGCTCAGCATATGGAACGGATGGTAGATCGCCTGTTTGAAAACGCCGCCTCCGCGAACCGTTGTGATCGGAGCGATGACGTTGATCAGCTGTGCCAGACACGCGATCTCGACCGTGTCCACATTGTTCAGGAGAGTGATCCCGAGACCGCCCACCACCAGAGCGTCCAGAAGCGAGTATTTCTCCTGAAGAATGCCGGGAGCCACCTCCCATTTCTCCGCGGAGGTCATCTCAAACGTGGTGAGACCCGCCAGATCGTCCAGGGAATCCAGTTTGATATCCTGGAAATTCCATACATTCCACTCATCCAGACATATTTTGATGTCCTTGTCAAAATGGTGTTTCGCCTTCACATACTCCACCACTTTTGCGCTGTTTTTGATGTGGGTGTCCAGCTGCTTGTAGGCGGCAAGGAAGTTCGTCGTCCCCTGTCCAGCATTCATCGTATAGTTGTGCGTGGAAATATAGTCCACCTGATCGTACAGTTCCGTCAGCATAACACGGTCCCAATCCAGATAGGCAGGCAGCATCTCATAACTGCTCCCGCATGCCACCAGTTTGATGGACGGATCCACCCATCGCATGATCTTCGCCGCTTCCAGCGCTTTCTTTGTGTAATCCTCCGCGGAGAGATGTCCCGCCTGCCAGCTTCCCTCCATCTCGTTTCCGAGGCACCAGTATTTGATCTTATAGGGTTCCGGATGACCGTTCTTCGCCCGCAGATCGCTCCAGTAGGTCCCGCCTGGATGGTTGCAGTACTCCACCAGATCTCCCGCATCCTTGATGTTCCCTGTCCCGAGGTTCACGGCGATCATCGGCTCTATGCCGACTTTCTCCGCCCATTGGCAGAATTCATCGATGCCGAACTCGTTCGTCTCGATCGCCGCCCACGCATAATCCATCCGTCTGGGTCTGCTCTCCTTCGGCCCGATGCCGTCATGCCAGTCGTAGCAGGATACAAAGTTTCCGCCGGGATAGCGGATCACCGGAACTCCCAGCTCTTTGACCAACTCCGCCACATCCTCCCGGTAGCCCTTCTCATCCGCGGTCGGGTGCCCCGGCTCATAGATTCCGGAATAGATACTTCTCCCCAGATGCTCCGTAAAGGAAGAATACAACTTATCGTCAATTTTGCCGATTGCATAGTGTCTGTCACTGAAACATTTTGCTTTTTTCATCAGAACCCTCCTTCTTAAGTACAGTTTATGTATCCAAAATATTACTCCCTTTTCGCTCTGATCTCGTTTACTTTTTTTCTCCGTTTGTGTATTATTTTTTGTTTTCCTGTCAATATTCCTCCCGGGTGTGTACTATTTTTTGGTAACAATTCTTGTTTCGCGGCATAAAAAATACAGCTGCAAGTTTCCTTGCAGCTGTACCTCGCTCTTATTTTTCACCATAAACACTTCTACACTTTATCCATACTCCCCGACCGGAACCCCTCCAGATCCATCGTCACTCTCGAAAACCCCAGCTCTTTTATTTTTTCCACCAGTTCTTCCCTGTTCTCCAGCAGCTTCCCCAGATCCGCCAGATCCACCTCGATCCGCGCAAGCCACTCCCTTCCCGGATCTTCTTCTGCAGAACCGGCTCCGTTCTCACAGCAGCTTCGCTGCTCTTTCCTTTTTTTGCTGACTAATTCAGTCAACTCATGTACCCGCAGTCTCACGTTATAAAATCCAAGTTCTCTCAGATACCGCTCCCCCTCATCGATCCGCTCCAGCAGCTCATAGTCTATCCTCGTCCCATAGGGCAGCCTCGTCGCCAGGCAGGGAGCGGACGGCCGTTTTGCGACAGAGATCTCCAGATGCTCCGCCAGCTTGCGCACTTCCGCCTTCGTCAGGCCGCACTCCGCCAGCGGACTGCTTATCCACAGCTCCCGAATCGCCCGGATACCGGGGCGGTACTCCCGCAGATCATCCGCGTTCGTCCCCTCCAAAACGCACCCGGCTCCAAGCGTACGGGCCAACTCCTTTATCTTCCGGAAAATACTCCTTTTGCAGAGATAACACCGATCCACCGGATTATTCTCCAGACCGCTCTCCGCCAGTTCATCGATCTGTAATACCTTATGCACTGCCCCAAACTCCGCCGCCATCCGCTTTGCCAGATCCAGATCCCCCGACGGATGCAGCCTCGTCCGTACCGTCACCGCATACACTGTGTTCTCCCCGGCGGCCATGCATGCCAGCTTCAACAGCAGCGCGGAATCCACGCCGCCGGAGAAGGCGACTGCAATGCCTCCGGAGACATAACTGTCCATTTTCTCTCTGAGCATCCTGTACTTTTCCGCTTCAAGAAAGTTCCTCATATTTCCTTCCCCAGAATCTCCGCCTTCCGCTTTTCTTCTTTTTTATTCCGTCGTTCTTCCGCTCCCTGCACTGCTCCACGATCAGGTGATACACATCCTGACAGGATCTTCCGCTCTTTTCGCTGAGTTCTGCCACACTCTCATACTCCGGATAATACCGCACATCCCCGTCTCCCGGCAGACGGCACTCCTTCACCTGCGCATTCCCCAAATCCGTTTTGATCTCGATACTGCGCCGCCGCAGCACAGACCGCTCCATCCTCTGTCTGCGGATGCCTGTCGTCGTGGTCTCGGCAAAAATGATCTGCTCCAATCCTGGAATCTGTTCTTCCAGGCAGATAACGTTTAACTGGTATGCGGGACGGTTCTTTTTCATAAAGATCGGCATATAGTGGACATCCCTCGCACCCGCTTCAAAAAGCTTCTTCATCACATGCCCCAGCATCTCGCCGGAACAATCGTCAATATCGGTCTCCAGCTTGTATATGACATCTCTGTCACCATTTTTCAGCGTGTTTGTGACAAGTCCATCACTGGTGTTGACCCTGTCGGTCTCACCGGAGAGGACAGTCGGCTCCGCTTCCTCTATCAGCATGGCCCGGAGAATGCTCGGCCTCTCATAGGCGCGCTTTCCGCCCCCCATACCGCTTCTCAGGATACGAAAACCTTTCGGCAGCGTTTCCGCCGTCCTGACCGCCGCCGCGATCGCCGCGCCGGTGGGTGTCACAAGCTCCCCCTTTACGTCCGTGACGGAAAGTTTCAGCCCGTGTTCCTGGACGATATTCAACACCGCCGGCACCGGCACGCTCATAACACCGTGCTGGCATCGAACGGTTCCCGTTCCCTCGCAGAGCGCAGGGACGATACATTGTTCTATGCCCAGATTGTCGAGACACACTGCGGCTGAAATGATATCCACAATGGAGTCCACCGCCCCCACCTCATGAAAGTGTACTTCATTCTCCGGCAGTCCGTGGGCCTTCGCCTCCGCCTTCGCCAGAATTTTAAAGATACGTACAGCGATCTCCTTCGCCCCTTTTGTCATATCCGTATGCTCGATAATGTGCAGAATCTCCGACAGCCCCCGGTGCTCATGATGATGTTCCTGTCCATGGCCATGGTCATGCGAATGTTCGTGCTCCTCCCCGTGATCGTGTCCATGCGGATGCCCGTGCTCATGCGGATGTTTGTGTTCATGCTCGTGCGAATGTTCGTGCTCTCCCCCGAACAGATACCCCATATCATGATCGTGGTTCTCATGGGCCGCATCCAGAATAACGTGGAAATCGCATACATCCAGGCCAGCCTTTTTCACTCTGCTGATCTTTATCCGAAATCCGTGGATCGGAACGCTCCTCAACGCCCTCTTCAGAACTTCCCTGTCCGCTCCGAGATCCAACAGTGCCGCCACCGCCATATCGCCGCTGATCCCGCTGCCGCACTCCAGATATAAAATATTTTTCTGTTTTTTCATGGTGTGTTCTCCCCCCTTACTTCATCCCGCCCCGCATCGCCAGACGGTTGATCTGGGACGCCATATACCCGGCGCCGTACCCATTGTCGATATTTACCACCGCAATTCCGTTCGCGCAGGAATTGATCATCGTGAGAAGAGCCGACAGCCCTCCCATATTTGCACCGTAGCCCACCGAGGTGGGCACAGCGATCACCGGCCGCTCCACAAGCCCGCCGATCACGCTGGCAAGAGCTCCCTCCATACCGGCTACCGCCACCACGCAGTTCGCTGATCGGATCGCGTCCACTTTCGAAAGCAGGCGGTGTATGCCGCTGACGCCCACGTCATAGATCCGTTCCACCCGGTTGCCAAAGTATTCCGCCGTCTGCGCCGCTTCCTCCGCCACCGGAATATCCGCCGTCCCCGCCGTGCAGACTGCGATCAAACCTCCCTGCGCTCTGTCCGGCCTTTCTATCTTTAAGATCCGGGATATCTCATCGTAGCGGATATCCGGAATGCTCTTTCGCACCAGCTCATACTGTTCCTTTGTGGCTCTCGTCCCCAGCACTTCCCCGTTCTCCCGGTACAGAGCCTCAAAAATACGAAGCAGATGTCCGTCCGCCTTCCCGCTGCAGTAGACCACCTCCGGATAGCCGGAACGGATCTCCCTCTGGGTATCCAGTTTCGCATACCCCATATCCTCAAAAGGCTTTCTCGCAAAATATCGCTCCGCCTCCCCCACAGATACTTCCCCCGTCCTGACTTTTTCCAGCATATCCCGCAATTCCATCCGAAAACCCCCTCTCCTCCTTAACGCTGAAAACGGAACGACAGCGGAAGCCGCAGCCCGTTTTTCTCCAGAAATTCCCTGTCTCTCAGAATCTCTTTCGTATCTCCGTCGTAAACGATCTTTCTGTCCGAGAGAAGGATCGTCCGCTCGCAGGTATCATAGATAAAATCGAGATCATGGGAGGCCAACAGCCTGGTGCCTTTTAACTCCCTCACCACCCGGATCAGATTCTCTCTGTTCGCCGGATCCAGGGAGGCGGAGGGCTCATCCATCAGAATGATCCCCTCCTCCTGCTGTAGGGCGAGTATCCCCGCGATGGCCGCCAGTTTCTTCTCCCCGCCGGAGAGACGGTAGACATGCCTGTCCGCCAGATCGGCGATGTTCGTCCTCTTAAGCGCCCTCAGGGCCGCCTCCTTCGCCTCCCTCTCGGAAAATCCATAATTCATCGGCCCGAAAGCCACATCCTCCTCCACCGTGTTCATAAAAAGCTGGCTGTCGGAATCCTGAAAGACATAGCCCATACTGCGGCGTATCGCACTGTAATTCTTTTTCTCCAGCAAAAATCCCTCGATCCGGATCCTCCCCTCATAATCCGGCAGAAGGCCCACCAGAATTTTCAAAAAGGTAGATTTCCCGGCGCCGTTGCCGCCAATGATTCCCACGGATTCCCCCTTTGCCACAGAGAGATCGACGCCGTCCAGAACATACCTCCCCTCCCTGTAGCAAAACCGCATATCTTCTATTTCAATAACAGGTTCCACATTCTGTCCCATTTTATCCTTTCTAACCGTTCGCTCCTACGAAATAAAAACACTCCCCACAATGCGGAAAACCGGAAGGAAACGAAACACGGCCAAAATCGCCGCCCATCCGATTCCGTAAAAAGCGCTCCGGCGCGGAGGCACGAACCTTCCCCGCAAAAAAAATTCGCCCCGGAACCCCCGCAGAGTCATGCTCTCGTACACCGCCTGCGCCCTGTCCATACTGCGAAGCAGCATCTGCCCTGCCAGAGGACCCCAGGCGTCTTTCCGGATGCCTCTCTCCCCGGGAGCCCGCAGGCGATAAGCCTGCATGATCCTGTCCGCCTCCTTTAACATCATCACAAGATACCGGTAAATGAGGAGCAGTACCGTCACCAAAATCTGCGGTACATGAAGCTTTCGCAGCGCATAACAGATCTGTTCCATCGTCGTTGTCGCCATCAGAATATAGGCGGCGGCCACAGCGAATACCGTCTTGAAAAACAGTGTCACCATGGACAGCATCCCGGACGTTATTTTCATCCCCCCGAAAGTCCCCAGGAGTTCCCTGTCAAACAGAGGGTTCGCCAGACCGACCAGACACACCATGAGCAGAATCGGGCGCATCCTGCGAATCGCCTCCCCGGCAGAAATATCCCCCAGTATCATGAGAATGACCGGATAGATGCTCATCCCCCAAAGTCCCTCGATATCGTACTTCCCGAAACTCATGACAAGGATCAGATACCAGATCGTCACCAGCACTTTGGCGAGAGGATGGATCCTGCAGAGAAATGTCCCCCGCTCCGCCAGATCCTCCAGACTATGTATTTCACGAATCGCCCGTCCCGGTCCCGTCATGACTGTCGCTTCTCTCCCCTGAAAAATCTAATGGCCCAGCAGACCGCCACGCAGAGCAGAATGACCACCGCCCCGCCGAGCAGTCCCGAGACCGTTGTTCCCAGCGCGGAATCACTGAAAGAAAACGCGTAGTCCGGCAGCAAGGCGGTCGCGCTCTGAATACGTTCCGCCGTCTCATGGGCTCCGCCGGACGCCGCGAGCTCCGCCGTTCCCGCCACCCGTTCCATTGACCACTCCAGTCCATCCGGCAGCGCGGAAGCGCCCAGGGATACGACCCCCGCCAGGATCGCCGCTGCCGCCGTCAATACCGCAAGAGTCCTCCGAGCGCTGCACTTTCCCTCTTTTTCCGCCTCCAACCTCCACAGCATCTCCGGCCTCGCCTCATGGACAAAACAGAGCACCGCCGCCGTGACAGCGCCCTCCGCCAGACCGATGGCCAGGTGGATCGGCTGCATCACGGCCACAAAAGCGGGAAACGGCAGCTCCGTGATACCGGAGGCAAGCGTTTCCAGCGTCACCGAAAACGCCCCCATCTGCAGCGTCAAAACACAGGCAGCGATCGACGCGCATGTGATCTTTCTCTTTGTCGCTCCGCTTTTCATCATCGGCCTCCAGATCAGAAGTCCCCCGATAAAACAGCCGTAAAACGCCATATTCCAGATATTGCACCCCAGCGCCAGAAGACCGCCGTCCGCAAACATCAGACACTGGATCAGCAGAATCCCCGTCATCGTCAGAAATCCCGCCCAGGGTCCAAGCATCGCCGTCAACAGCATTCCCCCGCAGATATGACCGGAGGAACCGGTTCCCGGGATGGTAAAATTTATCATCTGTGCCGCAAACACAAAAGCCCCCATCACGCCCATCGCCGGAATCTTTTTCGGTTCATTCTCCAGCCGCACCTTTTTGATAGAATAACCTGCCGCCGCTGTCGAAGCGACATACATAGCGCCCGCCACCGCAGGCACCACCAACGCATCCGCCATATGCATAACAACTGCTCTCCGTTCCTGTTCCGCGGATCTCTCTCCGGACATCCGTGAACATTTCTCAAAAACTCCCCCTGCACATTTCCTGCGCCGGGGGAGTTTACCCGCTTTCTTCAAAACTTCAAGTCTCCGCTCTCTATTCCGGAACCACAACGCCCTTTCTGAGAATAACATTCGCGTAGATGGCCGTCTCGGTGGACATGATGACACAGGTGGATTTCTCCTGCGTCTGTCTGTAGAAATCCCACTTGTTGATCTCCTGGAAACAGTCCGCGCCCCTGTCGTCGTATTTCTTTACGATCGCCTTATACTCGTCCCAGATCGGTGTCTTCGCGTTATCCCCCGGCTCCACCGCCATCAGCGTGCAGGGCGGATCCACCTCGCCCTTCGCGTTCGGATACGTATCAAGCGGCATCAGCTGCAAAATAGCATCCAGAATCTCCGGTACGCCGTGCCCGTCCAGCCGGATCACCTTTTTGCCGTAAGTATGTCCGGGGAAGTTGCCGTCTGCGATCGTGATCTCGTCCGTATGTCCCATCTCATCCAAAACCTTCAGCAATTCCGGTGAAATAATATTGGGAATCCCTTTTAACATGTGTAACCCTCCTTCTTTTACCTTATATAACACTATCTTATCAAAACTTGTCCTGCCTCACAAGTGCATTTTTACTTTTCCGCCAACACCGCGCACACATACTCAAATACCCGTCCGGCGGAGGAGATACTCAGTTTTTCTTCCGTTGTATGGATATCTTTCATATCAGGCCCCAGCGAAATACAGTCCAGATCCGGGCGCTTTTCCAGCAGAATGCCGCACTCCAGACCCGCATGGATCGCCTGGATCACCGGCTTCTTTCCGTACATTTTCTCGTACACTTTTACGCACAGATCCCGGAGAGCCGATTCCTTTTTGTAGGTCCAGCCGGGGTATTCGCCGGTTACGTTCACAGACCCGCCGAGCGTATCTGTCAGCGCGGAAATTCTGGTGATCAGCGCCTCTTTCTCGCTGGCGACAGAGCTTCTGACGGAGGTGATGACGGTAAATTCCTTTTCCCCCAGTTTCATGATTCCGTTGTTCAATGAAGTCTGCACCAGCCCCGGCATATCCGCGCTCATCGCCTGCACCCCGTTTGGCATGATAAGCAGCAGCTTTCTTATCCTTTCCTCCGAAACGCTGTCCACACATCTTGTCCGGACGGCATCCCCCCTGGTCATCTCAACTTTCACGCCCGGATCCTTTGTGGAGAGCTCGGACTGCAGCACCTTTTCCAATCTCCTCACGGCCTGCTCCAACTCCTCCTCTTTTTCGGTAACCACAAGTTGAAGCGTGCACTCCCTGGAGATCGCATTATCCGCCAGGCCGCCTTCCACCCCGCAGATCCCGGCATCCGTCACGGCATGGACTGTCTGCAGAAGTCTTCCGGCCAGAGCGTTGGCGTTTCCTTTCTCCCTGTGTATCTCTCCGCCGGAGTGTCCGCCCAAAAGTCCTCCGATCTTACAGGTATAGAGAGTTCCCTCTCTCTCTTCCCATGTCACCGGCAGGATATGCCGCACGCTGGCGCCGCCCGCACAGCCCGCCAGAAAATATCCTTCGTCCTCGGAATCCAGATTCAACAGTCTCGTCCCTTTCACATCCGACAGATCCAGCGCCTTAGCGCCGTCCATTCCCACTTCCTCATCCACCGTGATCACCACATCCAGATGGGGGTGGGGCAGACTGTCGTCGTCCAGAATCGCTAACGCATAGGCTATCGCGATCCCGTCGTCCCCTCCGAGGCTTGTGCCCTCCGCACAGATATAATCGCCCTCCACCTTCAGCTTCAACGGTTCCTTCTTCATATCGATCCCACATTCCGGCTTCTTTACGGCCACCATATCCATATGCCCCTGCAGGATAATGCCCTCCATCTTTTCGTATCCCGGCGCAGCGTCCTTGGAAATGATCACATTCTTCATTTCATCCTGTCTGCAATAAAGCCCTCTCTCCCTCGCAAAGGAAACCAGATAATCGCTGATTTTCTCCACATTTCCGGAGCCGTGCGGAATATTGCAGATCTCCTCAAAAAACCGGAACACCGCTTTCGGCTCTAATTCTCCTAAAACTCCCATTTTCGTTTCCACCTTTCCCGCTTTTCTGATACTCGGATAAAAGTAAAATCGAGTGGCAGACCACTCGATTTTCTCTTTCTCTTTTTACAGTTTGCTCTTTGCAAGCTCAGCCAGGGACGCAAAACCTTCCGCGTCGTTAACCGCAAGCTCAGCCAACATCTTTCTGTTGATCTCTACCTCAGCCAGTTTCAGGCCGTGCATAAATTTGCTGTATGATAAACCGTTCATTCTCGCTGCCGCGTTGATACGAGCGATCCACAGCTGTCTGAACTGGCGCTTTCTCTCTTTTCTTCCTGCGTAAGAGCTCGCCAGCGCACGCATAACGGACTGTTTTGCGATTCTGTACTGTTTGGACCTCGCGCCCCTGTAACCCTTTGCAAGCTTTAATACTCTGTTATGTTTTTTCCTGGCGTTCATGCCGCCCTTTACTCTTGCCATTCTTTTATCCTCCTAACCGATCTTCTTACCATTCTCTCCCCATCTTACAGATAAGGCAGAATCTTCTTCATATTCTTTACATTTGTTGCGTCTGTCATCGCTGCTTTTCTTAAGTTTCTCTTTGTCTTAGTGCTCTTCTTGGTTAAGATATGGCGCTTATAAGCTTTATTTCTTTTCAGTTTCCCTGTCCCGGTTGCTTTGAAACGCTTTGCAGCCGCTCTGCTTGTTTTCATTTTTGGCATAATTCATTCCTCCTGTACTTTCTCTTTATTTTCCACAGACGAAAGCTACCGTTTCTGTGTCAAAAACATGGTCATGCTCCGTCCTTCCACCTTAGGTGCTCTGTCAATTACCGCGATATCCGCAAGTGCCTGAGCGAAATCGTCAAGAATGTGCTTGCTGTTATTCATATGCGCCATTTCACGTCCCCTGAAACGCAGGGTAATCTTCACCTTATCGCCCTTGCTCAGGAACTTCCTGGCCGCATTGACCTTGGTATTCAGGTCGTTCGTATCGATATTGGGAGATAGCCGCAGTTCCTTTACTTCCGTAGTCTTCTGCTTCTTCTTAGCATCCTTTTCTTTTCTGGTCTGCTCATATCTGAACTTTCCATAATCAACAATCCTGCAGACCGGAGGCTTTGCCGTAGGTGCGATCTTCACCAGATCCACGCCGGCCTCTTCCGCCAGTTTCATGGCGTCCCTGCATGACATGACGCCAAGCTGCTGACCGTCCTCGCCTATGACACGCACTTCTCTGTCTCTAATCTGTTCGTTAATGAAATAATCGCTAATAGTCTTTCCCTCCCCCTTGATCCGAATAAGCAGGCACAACCCGCTTCAACGACTTTTCTTTTCTCTGTACGCAAAAAGTGGATAGCAGCACTATCCACCAAATTAAGTTCTTCAATAAACCCGGCAAATCACATGACCACCGAATCCAAAAGATCAAAATTTTGAACACCTGCCAGCGAAGCCGCAGGGTGAGAGTGGATACTCTGCTTGTTTTTATGCGATTCTGCCATAAATATTTATATGGCCTGCGTCGCACTCTGATATCTTAGCACCGGTTCGAGGAAATGTCAATGGTTTGCGGAAATCTTTTACAATAACTTTTCTATTCAAACCATCCCTGATCGATTTACCCTACCAATATAATCGCATCTTTTCTTCCGCACTTTCCCTCGTAAGCTCATAAGCTTCCATAATCTCATTGACTGCCTCTTCCCTGGATGCGTGATATTTTTTAATGCCTTTAAGCAGTTTGCAGATTCCTTCTTCTTTTGCTTCTTCTTTTGCTTCCTTTGCCTCTCTCCTCAACGCCTGCACATCCCAGCCTTCAAAATGTTTAAACAGTTCCCCCATTTTCCGCTCCTTTATCTTTCCGGCAAATACGTCCACTTCTTCCTGTGGAATATTCAGCTTGGATAAAAATGTTTCCACTATCTCCGACATCAATTTCAACAGGTACTCCGGAGAACCATCCAAAACGATTTTCAGATAGTCCTCCTCCATCTCCTCGTTGAGCCTTGCATAGTCCCCGGCACTTTTCAGCTTATCGATCAGCATGAGTATGGAAAGCTCATCTCTCTTCTTCATCAGCTCCTCATTGCTGTACTCATTTAACTGTATCAGGAGACAGTGATAATCCGGTATGTACTTCCCCAATATATCGCTGAGAAGCACTCTGTCATGCAGCCGAACCGTCGCCGTCCAGTTCTCCGCGCCATCATAAAAGATGACCGGCAGAACCGGCGGATACCGAAATCCTTCCGTTTTGCTGATTCCGGCATGCAATTTTTCCTGTTCTTTCTCATAGTCTTCCCAGATAAAAGTGATATACCGAAACACCTGCATAATCACATTATAATCGACATCCGACTTATGTTCAATAAGCGATACCATAAAAAAAGAATTATTTTCGAGATGTACTTTCTTTACTATATCCGAATTTCTCTCCTCCGTGAACAGATGGACATACCTCTCGCTCACATCCTCGATATCCTCCGGCTTCACATCTTTCAAAATCGGAATATCCACATAGTTTCTCAAAAACTGGGAGCAGAGTACCGGATCCCCGAAAATCGTCTTACCGGAGCTGTCGCGGTAGCGTGCGTTATTTCCCCTCTTCCTCTCTTTCCTTCTTTTTTCTTCTGTCATCCTCAATCCCTTTTCCTTTCCGGCACAGCCCAGAGACAGACTTCATCATCCGGAAACTGCAAAACGACTTTCCGGAACATACCCGCAAAATAAACTATATCTGTCCATGCTCACTTACAAATTTTTTGTTGGAATAATCTCCTGAAATTCAGACTAAAACAAGATCTGTCAGTAATGATATAAAATTTACACTGGAAGAATCCGTGTGATTTATTAATACTCTATCAAAAATCCAATGATTTTACAAGACTTTCTTTCGACTTTTGCCGCATATTCTGAACATCTGTATCCTCAATACTTTTCCACCTTCAGCCCTCCGCGTCCGCCCCGCAAAAATCGCCATAGAGCTCTTTTTGCTCTATGGCGATTTTATCACTTAATGCAGACAATATCAGGCCTTCCCCTCACTTCCGCAGAGTTTGATCTTCTCACACACCAGATCCGTCACGCGATCCATGCCGACAGCGCCGTACTTCTTCGGGTCAAAGGCGTCAGGATTCTCTTTCAGGTAAGCCTTCACGCCGTCGCTGTAGGCGATCCGCAGCTCCGTCGCGAAATTCACCTTGCAGATGCCCCTCCTGATGCACTCCCGCACCGTCTCATCGGGCACGCCGGAGGCGCCGTGGAGCACCAGCGGAATCGACACTTTCGCCCGGATCTCGGACAGTCTCTCCAGATCCAGTTTCGGCTCACCTTTATAGATGCCGTGGGCCGTGCCGATGGCCACCGCCAGGGAATCGATTCCCGTCTCCTCCACAAAGCGCACCGCGTCCTCCGGGTCCGTATAGCCCGGATCATTGCACTCCAGGTCATCCTCTTTTCCGCCCACTTTGCCGAGCTCCGCTTCCACCGGAATATCGGACGCGCCGCAGGCATCCACCACTCTCCTGCTCAGAGCGATATTATCCTCGAACGCCTCCTTGGATCCGTCGATCATAATCGAGGTATATCCCACGCGCAAAGCCTGCATCGCCAGCGCAAAACTGCTGCCGTGATCCAGGTGAAGCGCCACGGGCACTTTCGCCCGCCTGGCCGCCGCTTTCACATTGGCATAGTACATGTCAATACCCGCATATTTGATCGTGGATGGCGTAGTCTGCAAAATGGCCGGCGCATTCATCTTCTCCGCGGCCTTTACCACCGCCATCACCATCTCCATGTTTTCCACATTGAAGGCGCCCACCGCGTAACCGCCCTTCTGTGCGTCCATCAATAACTGCTTTGTTGTAACTAACGGCATACTCTCTTCCTTCTTTCTTATAGTCTGATCACTTCTACTCTCTGAAACAACTGCTCACTGGTCTCTCTCTCAAAGTCTCCCGTGTTCGGGGAGAGGGCATTCGCGCTGGCCACCGCCACCGCATACCGCAGAACTTTCTTTGGCTCCCATTTCCTGACAAACCCCACCGCCATGGCTCCGACCATGGAGTCGCCGCATCCCACGGTGTTCACCGCCTCTATTTTCGGCGGGATCCCCTGGAAAGCACCGTCCTCACATACCATCAAAGCGCCGTCGCCGCCGAGGGAGATCACCACAAAGGGAACTCCTCTTCTCTGAATCTCTTTCGCCTTTTCCAGAACATCTTTCCGTCCGTTTATTTTCGTATGGAACAGCGCTTCCAACTCATCCCGGTTTGGCTTCACCACGGTGGGCTTCGCCTCCATCCCGCTCTCCAGCAGACTGCCGCTGGTATCCAGAATGACCTGTTTTCCGGCTTTCTTCGCCGCCATTATCATATCCCTGTAAATGTCCTGCGGCACACCGGCGGGCACACTGCCGGACATGGTTATCACTGCGCTGCCCTCTATGATCTCCGGAAATCTCTCGAGAAACTTACGCGTCTCCTGGTCCGTCACATGACAGCCCGGCTCCAGGTACTCGGTGGATCCAAATTTCTCATCCAGAATATTGATGCAGCTTCTGGTCTCCCCGTCGATGTGCACAAAGTCATGGGCGATTCCGTCCTCCGTCAGCATTGCTTCCAGATACTTCCCATTATAACCGCCTACAAGCCCTGTTGCAAGAACTTCCTCCCCGCATAAGTGCACGATCCTCGCCACATTCAGTCCCTTGCCTCCGGCGGAATTATGTACGGACTTTACCCGCATCACCGTCCCGTTCTCTATACTGCATTCCATGTGATAGGCTTTATCAATGGACGCATTCAGCGTGACCGTCGTTATCATCTGCCAAATCCTCCTGCTTTCTGTTTTACTGCGCATCCGGGCAGTCCACGATCACACCGTCCTCATCCCAGAGATCGTGCCAGTCGGTCGCGCCCTCCCAGAGGAACACCTGCCCTTTTACCAGACGGTTATTTTTCTCCAGCATCGCGATCACTTTCATCTCTTCCTCTGTCAGCGGTTCCGTCACCGTGGATTCCAGATTGCTCGTGTACTCCATCTCGTGAATGGAGAACGGAATCGGGATCTGGCCTCTCTGCACGGCCCATTTCAGAGCGATGATCGCGGGATGCACGCCGTGCGCTTTCGCTATCTCCCTGAATTCCGGCACCTGCATATCCGCGATATCATCCGGCTCCATATCGCGCTCCGGTCTCTGGGGCGAACCAAGAGGCATAAAGCCGATAGGCTGGATATCATGAGCTTTCAGATAGTCGAACAGCTCCTGCTGCTGGAAGCAGGGGTGAAGCTCCAGTTCGCATGCCACGGGCTTGATCTCAAACTTGTCGATCACCGCATTTAACTTCGGGATCGTCATATTGGAGATACCGATATGACGGATCAGTCCTTTTCTCACCAGCTCTTCGCACTGTCTGTAGGTATCCATAAATTCCGCCACGGAGAAAGGCCTGGAATCCGGATTTCTGGAATCCACCGTGCAGTGCGGCGCATGATAATTCGGGAACGGCCAGTGGATAAAGAACAGATCGATATAATCACACTTCAGATCCTCAATGCTCTTTCTGCAGGATTTCTCCACCTCTCTGTGCATATCATTCCATACTTTTGTCATAATATAGAGGTCTTTTCTCTCCACAACGCCTTCCTTGAACGCCTCCTCAAACACCTCTCCAATCTGGTCCTCATTGCCGTAACACGCCGCACAGTCGAACATCCGGTAGCCTGCCCGGATCGCTCCCGCCACCGCCGTCGAAACCTGCTCCGCGCTAAACCGGTCGGAGCCGAACGTGCCCATGCCGATACAGGGAACCTTGTCTCCCGTGTTTAATGTGATCTGTGGAACTTTTACTGCCATAATACTTTCTCCTCTTCTCTTTCTTTTTATTTTTTCTTATGCTTCGCTGTCGATCAGTATCTTTCCCTTCACCTGCCCCGGCGTTTTGTACATCTCGAACGCCGTGTCGATCTGTGAGAGCGGAATCTTCTTATAGATAAAAGAATCGTCAAATTTCAACTCCCCTGTCTGAAAGAAATGCGCCGCGAGCTCCCATTCCTCCCCCGGAAACGGAGCCGAATAACTCATCCAGGAACCGGTCAGAGTAAACTCCCTGCGGTTGATGTTCTCCCACTCCTCCACGCTGAAGGAGAGTTCCCTTGTGGGCGTTCCGATAAAACATACCTGCGCTTTGTTCGCTGCCAGCCGAAACGCCATCTTCATCGTGACGGTGTTGCCGGCCGTCTCATAAATATAATCGAATCCGCGGCCCTCCGTCAGTTCTTTCACCTGCTCCATATAGTCTGCCCGGCCGGAGTCGACGACCGCGTCCGCCCCCAGTCTCTTTGCGAGCTCAAGTCTCTCCTGCACGATATCGAACACCACGACCTGCCTTGCCCCGTATATTTTCGCCCACTGCATCGTCAGCATACCGATCGTGCCGCCGCCCAGAATCGCTACGGTCTTGCCCCCCTTGTAGTCCAGTCTGCGCAGCCCATGCAGCGCCACAGTGGCAGGCTCAAAGAAAGCGCCCATCTCAAAACTCACCGAGTCGTCAAACTTTACAACACATCTCTCCGGAACGGACACATACTCCGCGAAGCTGCCGAACTCCCTGGAACCGATAAAACTGTAGTGCTTGCAGAGGGAATAATTCCCCTTCTGACAGTCCTCACACTTCATACAGGGCACAAGCGGCACCCCCGCCACTCTGTCTCCGGGTTTTACGCTCGTCACGTCCTCCCCTGTTTCGGCCACCGTACCGGAAAATTCATGTCCCAGCACGTTTGGAAAATAGTGGCAGGCGTCCCCGTTTACCCTGGGGATGTCCGAACCGCAGATACCGGTGTACTTCACCTTCACCACCACTTTTCCCGGCTCCGCCCCCGGTTTCGGAATCTCCTCATATCGAATATCATTTTTTGCGTGAACAACTCCTGCTTTCATAGCGCCTCCTGTATCTCCTGCATTTTTTTCGATAATTTCAAATACTTTTCCATACAATGACCGTATATCTCATGCCGCTCTCTGTCCGGCTTCTGCACTCTTGTGATGCGGATGGTGCGGTTTACCGCCTCCTCATAATCCCTGTAGACTCCGCAGCCGACACCGGCCAACAGAGCCGCCCCAAGGGTCGTCGCCGTATCGGAAGCCGGCACCTGTATGGTCTTTCCCGTCACATCCGCCTTGATCTGCGTCCAGAGCAGCGAATTGGCGGAACCGCCCATGGCGTTCATCACATCCACGCAGGCGCCCGTCTCCTCCGCCGTCCTTAGATTGTGTTCCAGGGAAAAGGCAACGCCCTCCAGCAGAGCCCGGATCATGTGGCCTCTCGTCTTGTCATAGGAGAGTCCGTAGAAAACCCCTTTCGCATCCGGATTCCAGATCGGTGAACGCTCCCCCGCCATGTAGGGAAGAAACAGAACCCCCTCCGCTCCTGCCGACACGTTTTCGGCCTCCGCGGTCAGTTCATCAAAGCTCATCCCCTTCCCCAGCTCCTGTCTGAACCACTTTAACACACCGCCGCCTCCCACGGTCCCCCCCTGCAAAAGCCACCGGCCGGGAACCACGTGCGTTCCCAGAATCAGTTTTCTGTGTGCCAGCGCCCTGTCGGTACAGATGCTCATTCCGCCCGCCTGGCCGCCCTGCTCCTGCGTTTGACCCGCCTGGTATACGCCCGCTCCCAGCGTCCCGCATGCGGCGTCAAGTCCTCCTGCCACCACCGGCGTTCCCGCCCTCAGGCCCGTGATCTTCGCCGCCTCCTCCGTCACTTCTCCGATGATCTCATCACAGCCGGACAACGGCGGGACCAGTTCCTGTGTAAGTCCAAGCTTATTCGCCAGCTCCTCCCGGTATGTAAGACGATTCATGTCAAAAAAATGGATTCCGTAACCCTGGGAATAATCTTGACTTATCTGGTCAGTAAGCCGATAGGCAATATAACTGTTGCTCTGCAGGAATCGGTAAGTCTTTTGAAAAATATCCGGCCTCTCCTGTTTAAACCACAGCATCTTCGGTGTGGAGTAGGAGGGAAGAAACTCATTTCCCGCCGCCTCAAAGAGCTCGTCCGCAAAAGATTCCTTTTTTATCCTCCCGCAGATTTCCCTGGCTCTCGTATCCATCCAGATCGGCGTCCGGTCCAGCACTCTGCCTTCCCGGTCCACCGGGATCGCCGACCAGCTCTGACCGTCCACACCGATGCCGCAAATTTCCTCCGCCGACACTTCCTCCGCTTCCAGTACGCTGCGGATCCCCCGGCAGATCGCATCCCACCACTCTTCCGGATCCTGCTCCGCCCATCCGCTCTTCGGATAGTACACCGGATAGTCCCTGTTCGCCTGCGCCAGAACCCGTCCCTCCTCATCAAAGACTGCCACCTTGCAGGCCGAAGTCCCTATATCGATCCCCAACAACAATTTACTCATACCACCCTCCATCAGGCTAAACGTTTCGCTTTCATTTTCTCCTATTTATTCTAGATTATAGTACAACCATTTCCTCATGTCAATAATTTTAAGCGAAACGTTTCGCTATTTCTCCCCCAACTTTGCGACGGAATCCCCCTCGCTGACGCGGGTCCCCAGCACGATCTCCATCGCCATCTCCCGCTGTCCGCTCCCGATACGTTCCAGGAGCAGCTCCACCGCCTTTTCCCCCATCTCCTTCATCGGCTGTACCACCATGTGCAGTCTGGGATGGATCACATGGGACATGATCAGGTCGTCGAATCCCATCAGCGAAATATCTTCCGGGCAATGAAGTTTTGTCCTGTTAAGCGCCATCACCGCCCCCAGCGCCAGCTCATAATTTGTCATAAACACCGCGGTGGGCCGCTCCTTCAGAGACAGCAGTCTGCCCATCCCCTCAAACCCGAATTCGATGGAATGCGTGCCCGCCGCACAGAGCCCCTCCTGCGGTTCCGCCCCCGCCTCCCGCAGCGCATCTCCATATCCTTTATAGCGCTCCTCACCGGTATACTCCGAGTGAGAACAGATGATCCCGATCCTTCTATGACCGTTTTGCAGCAGAAATCTCACCGCCTGTGCCGCCGCTCTTCGATTGTCGATCCGGACACAGTCAAAAGAGGCGTCTTCCGAGGGCCTGTCGATCAACACCACCGGTATTTTCGCCTTCCTCGCCGCTTTCAGGCAATCCGTCTTCGTGGAAACCGGAAGCGCAATAATGCCGTCCACCTTTTTCCCGATCAAAAAATTAACATTCTCCGCCTCGATTTTCGGATCGTCGCAGGAATCACAGATCATCAGGCCATATCCTGCTTTCCTCAGGCTGTTTCCGATATGCCGCAGCAGTGTTCCGTTAAAAATGCTCTCCACACTGTAGGCGAGCACCCCCACCGTCCGGGTGCGGTTCGTCACTAACCCTCTGGCGATCTCATTCACCTCATAGTGGAGCTCTTTGATTGCCGCCTCAATTTTTATCCGGTTCTCCGGCAGCACATTCCCGCCGTTCAAATATTTTGAGATCGTCGCCAAAGACAATCCTGTCCGCTCTTTTATATCCCGAATCGTTGCTGCCATACCTGCTCCTTTTTAAAGCGAAACGTTTCGCTCTTTTTCGTTATTATACCCTATTCCGCACCAAAAGAAAAGAGTCGGAAAAATCTTTACGATTCTTTCCGACTCATTCCGGCTTACAAGATTCCCAGCCTGTAAGCAATTCCCCTTTTACAAGAACATCATACCTCATAAAGTGCTACCGAAGCGTTACTCCAAAAGGGAAAAACACAAAATATTGATTTATTTTTCCTTAAAAGTAGCACATGTTGTTTCTCTG
Source organism: uncultured bacterium (assembly GCA_947643595.1). GTDB lineage: Bacteria > Bacillota > Clostridia > Lachnospirales > Lachnospiraceae > 1XD8-76. The sequence goes on from CANRWP010000007.1 coordinate 66,070, forward strand.
CAGTTGTCAGCACCGCATCCTTTGATGTCCACATGATCCGCATAGCACTTATAATTTGTGTTGTAAATGCATTTATCGGCCTCACAGTCAATACTGATCGTCCTGCTCGGATGTGCTATGGCACTTGTGAAAACCCCCGCGTCGCTTCTGTCCCTGAAGCTCTCGCAGCAGGTGTCATCCTTGCGGCAGGCATGTTTTCCCGCCACCATAATGTCCCCCTTGCAGCAGTACCTGTCATTGTTGTAGGTACAATTTTCCACGGAACAACGCAATTCAGCCATCTCTCTACCTCCTGTTTCTATTCATTCTTTACAAAATCAGTATGAGCAGATTTCCCGTAATTTATGCTGTCATTTTGTTTTCCTTTCCATAAACAAGAAACAGAAAAAAAGACTGAAGCTGCCATATCCGACTGCTCAGTCTTTTCTTCTGAGGACAATAATATTTTTAATTTTTTTACTTCTCCTGCACTTCCTGCCGGATCTCCTTTGTCCGGATTTCCTTGCATATCTGGTCAATAAATTCAGCGATCGGCTTTGCGCCCTCATCCCCGGCAAAGCGGCTTCTCACGGACACTGTCCCGTTTTCCGCCTCCTGTCCACCTACCACAAGCATATAGGGCAGCTTCGCAAGCCTCGCCTCGCGGATCTTAAAGCCGATCTTTTCAGAGCGGGCATCCACCTCCGCAAGCACGCCGTTTGCCTTCAACTCGCCGCACACCTTCCGCGCGTACTCCTCATATTTATCTGAGATCGGCAGAACCCTCACCTGTACAGGACAGAGCCATGTCGGGAATTTGCCTTCATACTTTTCGATCAGCCACGCTAAGGTCCTCTCATAACAGCCCATGGAAGTCCTGTGGATAATATAAGGACGCACCTTGTCTCCGTTCTGGTCGATATAATACATATCAAACTGTGCCGCCAGCAGCGCATCCCACTGGATCGTGATCATGGTATCTTCCTTACCGTACACATTCTTCGTGTTGATATCCACCTTTGGTCCGTAGAACGCGGCCTCGCCCACATCCTCCACAAAGGGAATCTGCAGCTCCTGCATAATACTGCGGATATGCCCTTCCGTCTCCTCCCAGACTTCCGGCTCTCCAATATATTTTTCCCTGTTCTCAGGATCCCATTTGGAGAGATGGTATGTCACATCCTCCTCCACACCCAGCGTTTTCAGACAATGCTGGGCGAGGGCGATACATCTCTTAAACTCCTCCACCATCTGGTCCGGCCTTACGATCAGATGCCCCTCGGAGATCGTGAACTGTCGCACCCTGGTCAGACCGTGCATTTCGCCGGAGTCCTCGTTCCTGAAAAGTGTGGAAGTCTCGCCGTAGCGCAGCGGCAGATCCCTGTAGGAGTGCTGCGTCGCCTTGTACACAAAATACTGGAACGGACAGGTCATCGGGCGCAGGGCAAACACTTCTTTATCCTTCTCTTCATCGCCCAGAACAAACATGCCTTCCTTATAGTGATCCCAGTGACCGGAGAGCTTATACAGATCGCTCTTAGCCATCAGAGGCGTCTTTGTCCTGATATATCCCCACTCATTATCCTCCAGGTCCTCGATCCAGCGCTGCATAGTCTGGATCATCTTCGCCCCCTTGGGCATCAGAAGCGGCAGCCCCTGCCCGATCACATCCACCGTGGTGAACAGCTCCATCTCGCGCCCCAGTTTATTGTGATCGCGGAGTTTGATATTCTCCAGATATTCCAGATACTCTGCCAGCTCCTCCTTCTTATTGAATGCTGTGCCGTATATCCTCTGGAGCATCGCTCTGTCGGAATCCCCTCTCCAGTACGCGCCTGAGGAGGAAGTCAGCTTGAACGCCCTGATCCCCTTCGTCGTCATCAGATGAGGCCCCGCGCACAGATCCACAAAACCGCCCTGATCATAGAATGATATCTCTGCATCCTCCGTCAGATCCCGGATCAGTTCTGCTTTGTAAGGCTCATTTCTCTCCTCCATAAACCGGATCGCCTCATCCCTCGGCAGCGTAAACTTCTTTAACTCATGTCCTTCCTTGATGATCTTTTTCATCTCCGCCTCGATCTTATCCAGATCCTCCCGCGAGAAAGGCTCATGATCAAAATCATAATAATACCCGGTATCGATGCTCGGGCCGATCGCCAGTTTCGCCTCGGGAAACAGTCTCTTCACCGCCTCCGCCATCACGTGTGACGCCGTATGCCGCACCACCCGCAGACCCTCCTTGTCATTTGCCGTCAAAATATTCAGCTCGCAGTCCTCCTCTATCGGAGTGCGCAGATCCGCCACCTGACCGTTTATCTCACCGGCGCAGGCCGCCCTCGCCAACCCCTCGCTGATATCCTTCGCGATCTCGATGATGCTGATACCCGCCTCATACTCTTTGACGTTTCCGTCTTTCAATGTGATTTTCATGTGATTTATTCCTCCTTCTCCGGCATCGTCTCCGGCTCCCCGAAGCGTATCCGCTCCGGCTTTTCCTCTTTTTTCTCCTCTCCGGCGCTCTCCTCATCCTTCCTGTGATCGCCTGCGCCGCCCTCGTACTCTCCCCTCTGCATTGCCCTCAGGGAAGAAAATATGATGACCGCTCCAATCACGGCAAACAAGATGATCGCTCCGGTAAACGCGATCTTTTCCGCTCCCTGTATCGCATCGGCACTGCTGTAAATACTGTAGGCGAGATACAGCAGATATCCGCCCGCCACGGTGCGAAAGACTAACCCCATATGGGTCGGGAGCCCGCTCCTCTTTTTCTTATTGTCCTTCTGACTATCCATCTTCTCCTCCACTTTCCATTTTCACATCGCCTCACAGGACACAGCCAAAAAATCCCATGCACTACGACATGTAATGCATGGGACGTAAATTACGCGGTTCCACCCTGCTTGCCCCGGCCAGACAGCTCAAGCCTCCAACAATTGGCTTCTGTAGCCGGAACCTCTCATTCTGCCCGTAACGCAGGCCTGCGGACCGGATTAGGGTCACTCCGAGGTGGTCTTCCCATGTGCTCCCGCAGAGGAACTTTCAGCTCTGACCCCGAAGCAGAAAGCCTCCGGTCCCGGTTCCTCTCTCTGTGTACATTCTGCACAGGTACTCGTCTCATCAACGTTTTGTATGTTCCTATTCTACTCTCAAAAATCTGTTCTGTAAAGTGTATTTTTCAGGAAAGTTTTTCATTGACGTTGGATATGTGTATATCATATAATAATTCCTGTAAAAAGATAAATTTATATATATATCACTACCAAATACAGAAAGGAACCTCACAATGAAGCAAAGTTTTGGAATGGATCCTCGCGGCGATTTAAAAGCGGCGGCCCGTGGGATCAACAGACCCCAGCTGCTCATGTTGTTTTCCAATGCCGACCAGTTTGAAACACATGTCCGGGAGCTGGAGACAATGTTTCCCGGAGTGCCGAGCATCGGATGTATCGGCATGAGTTATGACACGAAAATTGTGGAAAAAGGCGTGGGCATTATCGCCCTTTCGGACGGCGTGCTGGCAGCCGCCAACGTGCTGGAGCAGGCGTCCGCCATGCCCGCAAAATATATCAGTCGTCTGGAGGAGGATGTCAAAACGGTAGATGCCTCCAAAAATAACACCGTATGCATCGACTTCTGCACCGGCAACGATGCCTGTGTTCTGACCACCATCTACTCTGTCTTAAAGCGCAGAGATATTTCTCTGGTCGGCGGAACCGGAGATGCGGGAAAAGTTTCCGTCAATGGCAGAATATACCAGGACGCTGTGGTCTATGCCATCGTCAAAAATCTGCACGGCAAAGTAAAGGCCTACAAAGAGAACATATATCATCAGATGGGAGATTACCGGTTTATCGCCTCCAGAACAAACAAGGAGAAATATATCGTCGGAGCCCTGAACAACCTCCCCGCAAAACAGGTCTATCAGGACATCCTTCATGTGACCGAAAAAGAGATCACGACACAGACCTTCAAAAACCCTTTCGGCAAACTGAACGGGGATGACACCTGTATCATATCCATCAAGGAAGTGGACGGTAATTCTCTCGCCTGCTTCCGCCAGGTAAACGACTCCGACATCCTGGTTATGCTGGAGCTCGGGGATTACAAGGAGACTGTCAGAAATACCATCCGCACAATACAGCAGGATTTCCCGAGAATTTCCGCGGTATTTTCCGTCAACTGTCTGTTCCGGTATCTTCTGTTCACCGAAAACCAGTATATGCAGGAATACCTGAGAGAAATGGGGAAACTTGGAAAACACGCCGGCTTTGTCGGGTACGGCGAGCACTATAACAACCGTTTCGTGAACCAGTCCATGACCTGCGTTGTGTTTGAGTAAAAATTAGGAGGATTATATTATGCTATTTGGGAAAAAGAGCAGGCAGGAGACAGCTTCCGCCCCCCAGCACAAAAAAAGCCTGTATCCGGTATTACATATCATAAACTGTCTGAAAGATTACCGCAAAGATCTGGTTCAGAAAGAAGTGGACTCCCTGTGGGAGATCACGGAGATCGGAAATTCTTTCACCAATGTCATCACGGAAACAGAAAATTTTCAGGAAAAACTCATGGAATTCGGAGACAACTTTTCCAGCATTGAGGAAGTTTCCGGCGAATTTTCAACCGTAAAGGACACGATCACCCAGTCCGTCTCCAACGCCCAGAGCGGCGTCGAAGAATTGAAAGACAGCTCCATGCAGGTAAAAGCCTATTTCGATGAGATGGAGCAAACCTTTGAGGACCTCCAAAATGCCGTAGAGCGGATAAAACAGTCCACTTCCAAAATTGTCTCCATCGCCGAACAGACCAACATCCTCGCGCTGAATGCTTCCATCGAGGCGGCGCGCGCCGGCGAGCAGGGCCGCGGTTTCGCCGTCGTCGCGACACAGGTCAAGAAGCTGGTGGATGAGATCAAGGGGCTGACAAGTGATGTGGATGCCGGTATCTTTGACGTCAGGCAAAATGCCGACCATCTCTTCGGCAATATCACCACCTCCCAGAGCGCGCTGGATAAAAGCCTTGAGAAAGTGGATGAGACCTACAAGACCTTTGACGTGATCATCCGCTCCGCCGAGGGCGCGGGAACCGTGCACGATGATATCTCCGGAGTGATCGACGATTCCAAGATCGCCCTGCAGGCGCTGTGCGGGTTCTTCGAGCAGATCAAGGAGCGCTACCAGGATGTCATGAAGCACATCAAGGACGCCAACGATCTCGGCACCACAAAGAGCGCCATGTTTGAAGATATCGACAACATGATGTCCCAGATCCCTCTGGTCATCGAGGACTACACAAAGGGAAATTAAAAAAGACAGACTGCAAAAAAACGCCCCGCAAAATGCGGAGCGTTTTTATTGTGTTCAGTATTTATAATCCGTGCGGATTAGTCGTACAGGTTCTGAGCGATCTCAGGATCGTCCATATTCTCAGCTGTAAACCACTGACATCCTGTGTCAACGTCTTCTACGGTTGCGCCTGTTGCTGCGTTGTAAAGCTGCTGGATAACTGCTTCACCCATTGCAACGGGAGCCTGTGTAATACAACCTGCGAATGTGCCGTCTTTCACTGCCGCTTTGATAACCGCACCGGAGTCAAAGCCAACGCCTACAACGTCCTTGCCCAGTTTGCCGATGTTCTCGTTAGCTGTTACCATACCCTCTGCGGAGTGCTGGTTGGAACCGTAGATGCAGATCGTGTCTTCTTTGTTCAACAGAGTCTGGCAGTCGATAGCGGAAAGTTCGGATGTAACCTGTGCGGGAACCAGAACTTCGATCACTACATCGCCGTCCTCGGAACCTTTGTTCTCGATCTTGCAGTCGTTGACATACTTGTCGTTACCGATTACGGAAACAGTCTTGCCGTCTGCTGTAATCAGCTCATTCATCTTATCCATGAAGCCCAGGCCACGGTTGATCAGAGATTCGCCTGTAGCATCCTGGTTCATAACGCCGATTCTTACCTTACCTGTTGCGCCTGTGATCTGGTCTTTGATCAGCTTGTAGGTCTCTTCCGCTGCCATCTCACCTGCCGCATAGTTGTCTGTGGAGCAGTTCGCCCAGATAGCTCCTTCGGGAGCGCCCGGTACGCCGGAGTCAAATCCGATAATCGGAATATTTGCATCCATTGCCTGCTGGATACCGTCCAGACATGCATTTGTGTCAAGTGCCGCAAGGCCGATCGCTGCGGGCTGTGCATTGATCGCGTTGTTCAGCATCTGCACCTGGTCAGCGATATCGGATTCGGAGTTGGGGCCTACAAAGTTCATCGTTACGCCAAGCTCTTCCGCTTTCGTCTCGGAACCTTTTAATACTGCCTGCCAGAACTGATGCTGGAATCCTTTGGATACGATCTCAAAGTGAAGATCGCCTGCCGGAGCTGCGTCTGCAGCGGGCTCCTCTGTCTCAGCAGCGGGCTCCTCCGCCTCAGCAGCGGGCTCCTCTGTCTCAGCAGCGGGTGTTTCTGTTGCCGGCTCTGTAGAATTGCCGCAGCCAACCAAAGTTGCTGCTACCATTGCTACACAGAGCAGGCTTGCTAAAACTTTCTTTTTCATTCAGTGTTCCTCCTGTTATTTCTGGCCGGATCGGCCATGATTTTTATTATGTAAAGTTCACCTTCACATCTACTCCATTGTACCTTATTTTTTTAAAGTTGCAAGTACAATTTATTACTAAAAATGGTTAAAATTTTCCTCTACTGCATTTTTTTGTTCTTCAGAACATCGATATATACAGCGACGATCAGTACAAGCCCCGTGATGATCTGCTGCCAGTTCGCCTGCAGGCCGATAAACGGAAGTCCCGTCTTCAGCATCGACATGATAAATACGCCGAGAAGCGTCCCCGCAACGGAACCGGAACCGCCGTTCATGGATGTCCCGCCGATGATCGCGCCGCCGATGGCATCCAGCTCAAGTCCCGCGCCGGTTCCCGGTGCGATCGCCTGAAACGTTGCCGCATACGCAATGGCGCCAAGTCCTGCAAAGAAACCGGATATGATGTACGCAGACATCTGATATTTGATCACGTTCACGCCGGAAAGTCTGGTCGCTTCCTTATTGGAACCGATCGCGATAATATAACGTCCTACTTTCGTCTTATTCAACACGACCGACATCAGGATAACCAGAAGCAATACCCATACAAAGCCGAGCGGGAGTTTTATCGTACCCAGATCCAGCTTGAAGATGCTCCGAAACCACCCCTGCTCGCTGCCTGCGGGAGGCCAGTTCTGAGAGAGCCCTCCGGTCGCGATGGAACCGAGGCCGCGGCATATCATCATCGTACAGAGCGTTGCGATAAACGGAGGCAGTTCCAGGATTGCCACCAGCGCGCCGTTCAATGTTCCGATCACAAGCGCCGCCAGAAGCGTCACCAAAAGCCCTACCGCCACGGGCATCCCCTTATGGTTGATCAGAAAGCCGCCGAGCAGCCCGTAACAGATGATACCTGTTCCTATGGATAAATCAACGCCTCCGGTGATCAGACAGAACGTAACGCCGATCGCCATCAGTGTCGTATAATAGGAGTAATCCATGATACTTAAGATCGTGGAATACTGCCGGAACGCGGGGCTCGCGATACAGAAGAATCCGAATAAAATGATCAGAACCGCCACCACTACGATTTTCTGGGTACCTATCGCTCTTACGATCGGATTCTCCGTAAAAGCATTCCCCTTTTTCACATTATTTGCCATCATTCTCACCCTCCTATTTCCTTAACGTTGCCGCATGCATGATATTCTCCTGGGTCGCCTCCGCGATGTCGATCTCGCCTGTCTTCTTCCCTTCGCACATCACTACGATGCGGTCACTCATTCTCAGTATCTCCGTCATTTCAGAGGAAATCATGATGATCGATTTTCCTTCTGCCACCAGCTCGTTCATCAGATGATAGATCTCGCTCTTCGCTCCTACGTCGATTCCCCTCGTCGGTTCGTCGAAGATCAGAATGTCGCAGTTTTTCGCCAGCCACTTCGCGATAACCACCTTCTGCTGGTTTCCTCCCGATAAGTTCACCACCAGCTGGTCCACTCCCGGCGTCTTCGTCTTTAAGTCGTCCACGTACTTCTGCGCTACTTCGTTCTCCCTCCTGCTGTCGATGAAGATCCCCTTCATGTACTCCTCCAGGCACGCCATCGTCGTGTTCTCCGCCACCGTCTTCGCCGTCACGATTCCGAAACGCTTCCTGTCCTCCGACAGGTAGCCGATCCCGCATTTCACCGCGTCCATCGGCGTCTTTATCTCTACCTTCTCCCCGTTTACGTAGATCTCTCCGCTCTCCTTCGGGTCCGCCCCGAACAGCGCCCTGGCTGTCTCCGTCCGGCCCGCCCCCATCAGGCCGGAGAAGCCCAGGATCTCCCCTTTATGTAACTCGAAGCTCACATCCTGCACCATCTTACCCGCGTTTAAGTGCTCCACTTTCAACACCACCGGCGCGCCCGGCTTTACTGTGCTCTGTGTCTTCGGGTCCTCGTAAATAACACGCCCCACCATCATGTTGATGATATCGTCCTTGGTGGATTCCGCCGTGACTAACGTCCCCACATAGCCTCCGTCACGCATCACCGTCACACGGTCCGTGATCACCTTGATCTCGTCCATCCTGTGCGAGATGTACACGATCCCCATCTCCTTTGCCCGCAGGTCCCGGATGATCTTGAACAGCTCCTCGATCTCCGCCTCCGTCAGCGCCGCCGACGGCTCGTCGAACACGATCACCTTCGCATCATGGGAGATCGCCTTCGCTATCTCGCACATCTGCTGCTTTCCCACTGTCAGGCGGCTCATCTTCTCCGTCGGGTCTATCTCTATGTTCAGCATCCCGAAGAGCTTTCTCGCCTCCTCGTTCATCTTCCCGTCGTCTATCAGGCCTCCCTTCATCGGCTCCCTGCCGATAAAGATGTTCTGCGCCACCGTCAGATGGCCCATCATATTAAGTTCCTGGTGCACGATCACGATCCCGGCGTCCTGCGCCTCCCTCGGGTTCGTGAACTCGATCTCTCTCCCCTCGTACGTTATCGTTCCCTCGTCCTTCGAGTAGATCCCCGTCAGCACCTTCATCAATGTCGATTTCCCGGCCCCGTTCTCGCCCATCAGCGCGTGCACTTCGCCCTTCCTCACCTCCAGGTCCACATGATCAAGCGCATGCACCCCGGGAAAGGACTTATCGATGCCCTTCATCGTCAATATCACTTCACCCATAAGTCCACCTCCTAATTCTTTCTTCTTCTGCTGCGGATATCAGCGGTTACAGCGACAAGTACGATGACGCCCGTGATCACATACTGCCAGTCTTTCTGGATACCCATCGCAAGAATACCTTCCTGCAGCAGGGAGATGATCATAACGCCGATAAAGGAACCGCCGATGGAAGCAAGGCCGCCGGACATGGATGTTCCACCCATCACGCAGCTCGCGATCGCTTCGTTATTGAAAGTATCGCCCAGACCGGGCTGTATTGTCGTATAGGCACCCACAAAGAAAATTGCCGCGATCCCGGCGCACATACCGCAGATCACAAATGCCAGCATCTCCCATTTTTTTACATTGACGCCGGAGAGCCTCACCGCCTCCTTGTTGGAACCGAGGCAGAGGATATAACGCCCCGCTTTCGTCTTTGTCAGGATCATCGAAAAGATGATCATGGCGATCACCAGGATGATAAGCCCTGTCGGTATCTGCACTCCGCCCGCGGTACGGAATTTCACCAGATTACGGTACCAGCCGCTCGCTTCCGCCGCCTGGGGCCAGCTGATCGTCTGTGTCTTTGTAAATACGGATCCCGCACCCTTTGCCATCTGCATGGAAGCCATGGATGTGATAAAGGACGGCAGTCCGCAGTATGCCACCAGATAGCCGTTGATCACGCCGTAGATCACGCCCACCAGCACGCTCACAAGGAGGCACACCGGCAGGGGAACTCCCGATTTCGTCAGAAGATGTCCCGAGATAAGAGCCGCAGCGAACATCACGGGGCCGATCGAGAAATCGATGCCGCCCGTGGCGATAACAAACGTCACGCCGATCGCTAAAAATCCCAGGAAATAGGAATAGTTGAGCGCGCTCAGTATTCTGTTGTAGCTCAGGAATGTGGGGCTTAAAATGGCGAAAACTATGTACATCAAAAGCAGTACACAGCACAGCACCAATCTGTTAAACCCGATTTTTTTGACTAATGCGTTGTTTTTGATTTTGTCCACCTTACTTCTCCTCCTATTTTTAGTTCCGCAGTCTCCCCTCCGATACCCATATACGGCGGAGATATTTTCGGCCGCTTACGCATCCGTAAATACTCCGGGGTATCGTCCGGCCGCCTGCTGACTTTTATTTATTTTCTCAGTGTTGCCGCATGCATGATATTCTCCTGGGTCGCCTCCGCGATGTCGATCTCGCCTG
>CANRWP010000008.1 GCA_947643595.1 uncultured bacterium
CACAACCGTTTAGAGGCCGCCGTTCTGTTCGCTATCCAGTATCAAGTGAGCACCGCCGTTTCCTACTCGGAAATAGTAGCCCGTATCAATGCGGCCCCGCTGAAAAAAAGTCAATCCCACCGCCTTAACGACCAGATAGCCGCAAAGGAAAAGGAATTGACGAAAATCACCCGCTACAAGCAGTCACTGTATCAAGACTGGAAAGACGGGGAAATCTCCCAGCAGGAATACCGGGAAATGAAAGCCGATTATGAGCGGCAGGCCGCTGGGCTCTCGGATTTGCTGGCCCGGCTGACGGCTGAACGGAAACAGCTTTCAAACGGCGTTGACCAGCAGCATCCCGCGCTGGTAGCCTTTGCGAAATATCAGAACATCGAAAAGCTGACCCGCGAAATCCTGATTGAATTGGTAGACCATATCAAGGTTTACGAAAACGGCAATATCAGCGTTCATTTTAAGTTTGCGGACGAGTTCCGCCGGATTGCCGAGTACATTGAAATCAACACCACTGACACCGCCGAGGCGGGCTGACCCCCGCCAAAGCATAAAATCCCTTTGGCAGTGTGTTTTCCTAATAAAACGCAATCTTATGGATGTGATAAATTTCGTCCTAAGACCGCATTTAAAACGCCTATTAGAATAGGAAATTGGTATGGAACATAATTTTTCTGTTAGTGTAGGTAAGTCCGGCAAATATTTCAAAAAATATTTATCGGAAGATAAGTATAGACCATTTCTTGTAACATACTCTATCGCAGAAATTGAGTCAATATGGAATTCTGTTTTTGGAATGTGTAATTTATTTCAATGTACAGCAGTAGAATTTAGGAAAAAGCAAAATTTTTCATATGATTTTGAACAAGCAAAAAATAGCTTGAATTTTTTACAGCATGTAAGAAAACTACCAGTCAACGCAAAAGAAATATATCCATAATTTTACGTATTACAGTTTGTCGGGGAAATTCAAAACAGTAAAATGATATAAAAATTGAATATTATTTACCGTTGGTAGCGATTTATTTTAACAATTAATCAGCTACCTTTTTTGTTTTCAGAAACCACCAACACAGCACAGAAAGAATGAGGTATCAGAAATGATTAAGAGCAAGAATGACGCAAGCAAAAATTTAGAAAAGGCATTGCAGGCATTGGAACAGGCGAAACAGCTTGTAGCCAACGAAAAGAAAAAGCAGAACGAGAAGAAACGCAAAGCCGAGAATCACCACAAGTATATCATGGGCGGCATTATCGTGAAGTATTTCCCCGACTGCTACCGCTATGACGAGGGCGAGTTAAACCGTATCTTATCGGTTGCCTTGCAGACAAAGGAGTGTCAGCAGATTATCTCTAAAATCAAAGCGGAAAGCCGAGAAACTTCTCCCCCGCAACCCACTCTCCTCAATGCCGAAAATGAAAGCGAGGGCGGTACAGAATGACAAGGTAACGTATTCACCCCGTTTACGGGGTGCGCACAGATATACCACCAGAGGTGGTATGTGCGCTCTCCGAGGGGCAAGTTTCACTTGCATGGACTCCTGCGGAGGGCGTTGTCTGCCTTGCGGCAGCCAAAAGGGGAAACGACAATTCCCCTTCGCAAGCTGCGCTTGCTACCCTTTAGTGAACTTTAAATGATATAGAAGATATGATCACAAGTGCTATGAATGCTGACGTCTCAGGGCTCTGCCCTAAGAACCCGCAAGGGACCAGTCCCTTGACCCACTTGCTGGGGTCTGCCCAGACCCGTCCATGCCGGAAGCGCGGAAAAGGATGTTCTGAGAGCCTTATGTCAAGAGACTTTCGCGGCATAACAGGGCGGTCAGATACTGCCGCCCATAGCATACCTAATTTTGAAAGGTAGCGTAAAATAGCTCATATCATTTCCCAATTAATATAATTTATTTATTTTTAACAGATCATAACCTGTACCCTTCTCTCTCCACCATTTCCAGACATGCTTTTGTCACATACTCTTTATACTTATACTCCACTTTCTCCCCATAATTTTCTTCCCGCATACTGATCCTCGTATCCGTAAACTCCGTACAAGGCGCCAGCTTTTTCACGTATCTGGCCAGCGCATTATAGACTTTTGTCAGACATTCCGGCCTTGGGATATATTCTCCATCCTCACCATAATATCCCGTTATACAGTATATCCTCGCCCGCATGATCTCTCTTCTCCCCCGCATTCCGCAGACGCCTGCCTGCTCTCTCAGGACAAAAGAATAATCCGCCTCGATAACAGCGTTGCCAGTAGCACTGAAGCCATGGTCCAGCCGCTCCATCCCATTATATATTTTAATCTTCACATCCCCCGCCTCCGGAAGATGAAAATAGTAATTGATGCGCTTATGTTTTCCGTAGGGCACAACTATGCCGATATCACCGCTCTCCGTGACCTTCCCCGCATCCAGATCCTCCCTGATGATCCTGCAGCCCAGATCAAGCGCTTTTTGCGCCAACAGCAAAAAGTTGTCGTAATCCATCCAGTAGTTGATCTGCTTACCCATCCAGACTTCTCCTATCCCGCTTCCTCCCGAGCAAAAACGGAAAAAACCTGTTGATTGCCAGAATACAGAACACTTCCAGAATCAAAATAACCCCGATCACATTCACAAAGAAAAATACTCGGTTCCCCATCGGAATGAAACCGTCGATCCGGTTTGCCAGGTTCAGACCGATATACAGAAAATAGAAATCGATATGAGTCGCCATGACGATCAGCGAATTTTTTCCAAAAAACAGTAACGGCTTAAAAGGCGGACAGCTCCTGCAGATCAGGACGATCCCCACAAAGGAGAGCACAGCCGCCAGATAAGATAAAGCGGGAATCTCCCCAAAGCTCAGGCTGCGGAAATCAAAATAACTGTTTGCCACGCTGAACGGAATTCCCGCAAGAAACAAAACGATCCCGGCCGCAAGCTGCCCCGCAAAAGGAATTCTTTTCTCTCCCTCCCAGAACGCCCTGAAAATCTCATACAAAAAATAGCCGGCGCACACAAAGGGCAGCGCGTAGACAGCTCTCAAAAAAGTCCTCATCAGACACAGCGACGCGTAGAGCAGTCTTTCCGACAGGAAAAACCCCTCCAGCGGTTTCAGCGCATTGTTTGCCAGAAATGACACAAATGTCAGAATAAGGCAGGTGAGAACAGTTAGGATCTGCGCATATTTCCGCCTTCCGAACATCTTCCGCGAAAAGATGAAGATGTTCTCCGCCAGAAAAAGAGCCGGCAGAAACCAGAGCACGGAGCTTCCCCAGAGCGTGACCAGATCATTCACCCCCGCCCACACTTCTCTGATCTCGGAGATTCCAAACAGGACGCGCAGAAGATCCCGCACAATATAGATCAGACTGAAATACAAAAAGGGAAGCAGCAGGGAGCGCCCCTTCCTCCCCAAAACCTCTTTCCAGCTTTTTCCCGGCTCTCCCCCTCTGGCGATCAGCATCCCGGAGGAGAGAAAGAAAAGCGGGGGCGCCACAGAGGAGATCCACCAGATCGCCTGCAGCGGCACTGTGCTCGAGTGCATGATCACTATGCCGAGTATCCCCACTCCCTTCACCATATCCATATATTCCAAACGTTTTTTTGTCATCCTTTTCCCTCTGTTGTTTTCCGAGCCGCCCTATCTTTGCAGTGTTCATACCTTCAGTGCGTAGTCGCTCCTGTCCAGTGAGAAGTTCGGATTGTAGTAGGGATCACCCTTCTCGAGCTGCTCCTGCCATTTCTCCCGGAATCTCGCCGATTCCTCGTCATACCGCTTCGCCTTCTCGCCCGCGTCGTCCATTCCCCTGGAGATGGATTCAAAATGGTACAGTTCGCAGTACGGATTCCACACATTGAGCAGCCCCTTCTCCCGCAGCCGCAGGCAGAAGTCCACATCGTTGAGCGCCACCGCGAAACTCTCATCCAGACCTCCCAATTCTTCGTAGAGCGCCCGCTTCACCATCAGACATGCCCCTGTCACCGCGGTCACATTCTGGGCGTAGCAGAGTCTGCCCATATATCCGAGATTGGTCTGGGCCACACGGTAGTGGGTGTGTCCCGCCGTGCGATGGGCGCCCAGCCCGATCACAATACCCGCATGCTGGATCGTCTTATCCGCGTAGTAGAGCTTCGCCCCCACCGCCCCCACATCATCCCGCTGTGCATACATCAAAAGCTCCTCCAGCCAGTTGATCGAGATCACCTGGGTATCGTTGTTCAGCAGCACCAGATATTCCCCGGCTGCAAAAGAGGCGCCGAAATTGTTGATCCTCGAGTAATTGAACTCCCCCTCATAGCGCACGATTCTGATATTTTCCTGCCCTTCCAGCGTCCTGTAGTAATTCTCTATCTCCTCTGTGACAGAGTTGTTCTCCACGATGATGATCTCGTAGTTATCGTAAGTGGACTGTTTCCGGACAGAATCCACGCACCTCGAGAGGTCCTCCACATGGTCTTTATTCGGAATCACGATCGATATCTTCGGATTGCCCAGCACTTCATACTTAATGCGGAAGATCGTCTCAAAAGCCTTCGTGCCGGCGATCTCGAAGTTCCGGAATCCGCAGGTCTGCAGATGATCCGCCACAGCGCCTCTCGCCGCCTCGATGGCGTAGCTTTTCGCATTGATATCCGCCGCCACGCTGGCCTTGTGGGAGCGCCAGTAGTACAGCAGTTTCGGCACATGCACCACATGCTTTGCCCTGGAAGTGAGCCGCAGTATCATATCATGATCCTGGCTGCCGTCGTAGGCGGATCGAAACAGCTCCATCCCCTCGAGCAGCTCTCTGTCAAACACGCTGAAATGACAGATATAATTGTTTGCCCGCAGATTGTCGATGGAAAAATCCGGTTTGAAGTGCAGCGTAAGCATATCGTCTATGGTCTTGTTTCCCCTGAACGTCGTCTCGTCACAGTAGATATAGTCCGCATCCTCCTCACAGATTTTCTTCATATATTCGTACAGCGCCGAGGGGTGCAGTATGTCGTCATGATCGAACAGCCCGATATAATCCCCCTTCGCCATCTTCAGGCACTCATTCGTATTCCCCGATATGCCCTCATTTTTCTCCAGCTTCCGGTAGCAGATCCGTCCGTCCTTCGCCGCGTACTCTTTGCAGATCTCCCCCACAAAGCCATGTTCCCCGTCGGAGCCGTCCGCCAGACAGAGCTGCCAGTTTTCGTAGGTCTGGTTTACCACCGAATTAAGCATCTCCGTCAAAAACTTCTTCGGCGTATTGTAGAGCGGCACCAGAATGCTGAAACAGATCTCCCTGGAAAAGGTTTCCTCCCGCTGTCTCTCCGCTTCCTCCGCAGTCGGAAAACTGGCCGTCCCGTGTTTTGTCCGCGCCTTTTTCTCGATCATCTTACTCCGGATCTTTCTGGCGATCCCTTTCGGCGAGCCGTAATTCCCCACCCGCTCCTTCGTACGCTTCACCCAATGATAAAAGCTCCGCAAAGGTTTCGCCAGCTTCCAGACACCGCTTCCCTTGATCCGTTCCAGCTTCCCCGACAGATCCTCCACCTGCGCGTTGGCGTCCGCAAGGCGCCCCGTCAGGTTTGCCGATTTTTTTCTCTCCCGGAAATAGGCCTCTCGGTACCAGACAAGCTGCTGCTCCTCCGACATCTCCTCCGGTCTGATCTCCGCCAAATTTTTCTGATTCTCTTCCAATTTATCCATTACCTGTTCTTTCTATTACATTATATATCAATACACCGGCAGACACCTCAATCTATCCGTCTATTTCCTGCCTCACATCGCTGCGCTGATAATACATCTTCCCACTGCTCACATTCCGATACAACATACCGATCCTGTACTCCCCGGAAACAATATCTTCTTTCAACACCCTGCACACAAATCCGGACAGCGCAATATTTTTCTGCTGCGGAAGGATTTCTTCCACATCCGGCCTGAGCCTCTCCTTCACCGGCACCCTGTAATAAAAATCTCCCTGCTCCGGCTCCATTACCAGCCATCTCTCAAACAGGCAGTTGTCCTCCCAGAGAATATAACACCAGCCTTCCGCTTCCACGATATCCGGCTCCTCCAGATAGATCTTATGCTGCTTCCCCGCCCGCTCCACGGTCAGCATCACTGCGCCGGAGAGTATTTTTTGCAGCGTCCCTTTTCCCTCTGTTTTCTCAGGGGCCGATGTGGACAACAGTCTCTCATACGGGTAGTGATAACCGATATGATAATCCGGCGCATTGTCCGTGAGCTGTTCACTGTAGTAGGGATCAAATTTATGGAACAGCGGGTGTTTGTCATAGAGATTTGTCTTTTCCTGTATCAGCCTGCGCCATTTTTCCTCCGACAGGTCGTCGATCCCGCGGCTTGCAGACTCATGATGTAAAAGCACCGCATCGTTTCGGAGTACGTTCCGATAACCCGCCTCCGCCAGCTTAAAGCAAAAATCCACATCGTTGTAAGCGACTGCCATCTCCCCATCCAGACCGCCCGCTTCCTCATAGACGGATTTTCTGACGAGCAGACAGGCCGCCGTCACCGCTATCATATCGTAAGTCACCGTATTGTGTCCGTAGTAGTAGGCCCGGTCATCCGGGAAGGTCGTCAGTTTATGCGACGGTCCGATGTGCATGTTGGTGACGCCTGCATGCTGTATTTTCTCCTTCTCCGGATACCACAGCTTTGCTCCCACCGCGCCTGTCCCGGGCAGAAGCGCCTGTCCCAGCATAATGCGCAGCCAGTTTCTCTCGATGATCTCCACGTCGTCGTTGAGCAGCAGGATATATTCACCCTCCGCTTCCCGCACTCCGGCATTGCACATGGCGGAGAAATTGAAATCCATGGGACAATATATATAACGGGTCTTTCCTTTTAAAGATTCCAGAAAGGCCTGAATAGTTTGCCGGTTTTCCTCACTGCTCCCGTTGTCCACCACGATAAATTCCACACTGTCCCGTGATCCCGGCAGGAATGTACGCTCCAGAAAAGAACCGATACAGTTTTTCAAAAGTTCCGGATGATCCTTCGACAGGATGACCGCCGATACAAGAGGGCCGCTTTCTTTGCCGTATATCTCACCTTTCGGCACGACAGACCAGACATCCGGATGCACTGTCTGATACGGTTCACTTGCATAACGCATGTTATTTATAAAATCCTGTTTTAATTTTATATATTCCTTTTCATACCCCCAGAATTCCGGATTCGCTTCTCTCCGCATCCTGCCCGTCTCCAGATAGTATTCCCGATCCGCCGGCATCTCAAAGTCCGCCTCAACATTTCGATGGTATAAAATCAGATCCAGACACACGATCTCCGGGGAACGGCACTCTCCGGGGCAAGTTTCTCTCCTTTCACCGTAGTAAAAACCGGTCTGCCAGATATTGCTCTTATCATACACCGCCGTCTCCGGCTTCTCAAAATACGGTTTTAACAGCCGCAGCGCAAAGTCATACAGGTTGGGCAGCGCGTCCGCATAGCCGAACAGGGATGTCTGCTCCGCCCATCTCCTGTCCACCGCGAAATAACTTCCGAAATAGAAAAATCCCAGCAGTGTATCCGGCGACCAGCATGGCTTAAACCATGGAAAACATCTCTTTCCTCCGGCTCTGTGGTCCTCCGCCCCGTAGAGCAGTTTTGTGTCCGGGTAAGCGCTGAACCATTCCTCTATAAAAGTGACCGCCTGTTCGTCCAGCTCTCCCGGATGGGCGGCGAACAGCAGGATATCCGGCTCTTTTCTGTCCGCCCGATGTACCGTGCTGCCCAGAGCGTGGGAGAGGCTCGTGATTCCCGCCAGTCTCCGGTAGGAGATCACCTTGCAGGTGCGCCGTTTTTCCTCGCCTTTCTGTCCCAGAGCCCCCCGATATTTTTCCCACAGCGCGGGCTCCTCCTCCCTGATCCACTGGCTGTAACTGTCCCTCTGACAGCGCAGACGCTCCCGATAGGACGCCGTGAATTCCTCCGGCGTCTCCTCTCTCTTCTGCTCCCCGCGCAAAAGCACAGATGCCGTATGCCGAATCTTTCGATATCCCCTCGTAAACAGAGAGGGAAATCGGGAGATCCTGTAGAGAGGGTTCGCGCAGATCGCCACATACTTCGCCTGCAGCTCTTCCCTCTTTCCCTCCGCATCCGCCACCTTTCCGGCCAGCACGGTATTTTTCTTTTTTTCCGCTTCGTACGCTCTCTGATAATACTCAGTCCAATTATAGTTCATAAAAATCACCAGCTTATCATTTCTTAATCCTTTTCGGATCTCTCTCCAACTTCAAACCTTCACCTCATACCCGAGCTCCCGCAATACCAGCTCATTGTCAATCACCTCATGATAAACTCCATCCGCCGGCGCAAAACCGTTTTTTTGATACAGCAAAGCCGCCGGCACATTACAATCCACAACAAACAGCCGCAGATATTCCGCCCCGAGATTCTTCGCCGTCTCTTTCGCTCTTTTCAGCATCAGGCTTCCCACGCCCTGTCTCAGGCAGCATACATTCACGCCAAAGCGGTCGAGATACAACGCCTTCGCGTGATCATCCTCCCACTTCACAACCCCCTCGCCTGCACTTGAATCACACAGGGAAAACGCCGCCATAATATTATTATTCTCCGCTAAAAGATATAACCTGCCATCTGCTATATCCCCCTCCAGAAACTCAAAGGGATAGATCTCATCCCAGATCCGGAAGCCGTCCTCATTCATCTTTCTGACGATCTCTCTATACATCTCCCTAAGCTGCCCCAGATCTTCCGGGACTGCCAGCCTGTAATCCATATGCCCCCTCTTTCCCTTCCTCTCCTCTACTCCACCCGCAGCGTCTCCGCGCTGAATCCACAAAGCTTCTGCCTGGAACAGGCATCCTCCCAGAGATACCCTATCAGATACTCCCCCTTTGGCAGCGCATCCCGCCTGATCCACACACTCACTCCGCAGAGCGCCGGATGGTCGATATAGGGAAGGTTTTCCTGAAAATCCGGTCTGTAACATTCCCTGTAAGGAATTTTCCACAGTCTCTCCCCGTTTTCCCCCTGCCCTTCCTGCCGATCCCGCAAACTGACCGGTTTCAGCAGAAGGCTTTTTTCATAACGACTGTTATCCACATTCACAGCGTAAGACCATCCCTGAATATAGTAATCCCCGCCGCCAGATCTCCCCGTCCTCCAGGCACTCTCGTCGCCGGTAAACTCCAGCCCCATATACAGGCACTCATTATACCAAACCGGATCAAGTCCTCCCTCCAGCGGAATCACTTCCGCCCGCTCAGACATCCTCTCCTCCTCAAACCGACAGGCCGGCTCATACCCCCGGTCCAGAATATCCGCCACCAGCTTCCTCGAATAGTACGGATCCCGGTTCCACATCTCCGGGTATGCCGCATAGAGAAGGTCTCTCTCCCGGTGCAGTCTCGCCACCTTCTCCTCCCCCGCGTCAAAGCCGCGGCTCATAGACTCGTGGTGATACAGAAAGGTCTGATTGCAGCAGACGTTTTGATACCCCTCCCGCAGCAGATGAAAACAGAGTTCCACATCGTTGAACGCCACCGCAAACCTCTCGTCAAATCCGCCGATCTGTTCGAAAACCTCTCTTCTGACCAGCAGACAGGCTCCTGTGACCGCGCTGACATTCACCGCACACCGGTTGATCCCGTGGTAATATTCCTTCTTATCGGAAGAAAACTGCAGCTTGTGGGCGGGTCCCAGATGGATATTAGTGATGCCCAGATGCTGAATCTTGTCGGAATCGGGGTACAGAAGCTTCGCCCCCACCGCCCCCACACAGCTCTTGGACGCCTTCCCGACCATCACCGACAGCCAGTCCTCTCTGACGATCTCCATATCATCATTGAGAAACAGCAGATAATTTCCCCTGGCCTCCCCGGCCCCGATATTGCACATGACGGAAAAATTGAACGCCATGGGCCTGTACAGATACCGGAAAGAGTACTCTTCCCTCATTTGATTCCTTATTTGTAAAATCCTGTTTTTATTTTTATCGTTACTGCCGTTATCTATTACAATAATCTCGATATTCTGATAGGCGGTTATCTCCCGCAGGGAGTGAATACAGTTGGAGAGCACTGCCGGATTGTCCTTGGAGGGAATGATAACCGACACCAGTTCCTGCCTTTCCTTTTCCGCCGGAATTTCCATATCGGAATACAGATGTCCCCTCTTTATCCCATCAAACTCCGGTTCCATGCCCCAGTCTTTCCCCTGCCCTGTCGCAGGGTTCCATTCCCGCTCCCTCACGCGGTCCCCGCCCCCGCACGCAAACAGCACCTTCTCTATATGTCCGCCCCATCCGGCCTCGTCGATACAGCGCAGCACAAGATCATAGAGCCTGGCTTTCTCCGAAAGTCCCCGCTCTTCCCCGGCGTTTTCCCCAATCCTTTCGACCAGCTCTTTTCTGACCGCAAATATATTTCCAAAATAGAAAAACGACTGCAGCAGATCTGGAGACCAGTCCGGCTTATAGTAGTCCGCCTCATCCCCGTAGGCTATCCCGCAGGCAGGATGTTCCTCAAAATACCGTATGACTTCCCACCGCGCCCCCTCCGTCAGAGCAGACTCCTCCGTCGTGACAAGCCACAGATCCCCCTGCTTATCCCTTAAATCCCTGTCGGAGGCGCATTCACAGAACACCCGCGGCAGCATTACCGTCACAGACAAGTGCGCTCTCCCGGCGGCCTCCGCCTCTTTCTTCCACTCCGTCGTTTCCGCCCTCTCCCCCTCCAGCAGACTTTCCAGCCAAACGCCATAAGGAACGGCTTGCCGGGCAATCCGTTCCTCATACGATCGATGTCTTTTTTGAATCAGAAGCCGCTGCACGGCTCTCTTCAGATAATTGCTCACAGACGAAATCTCCTCTTTGCCGCGCTCTCCACATCCCGGGCAATCTCCCGCCCGATCAGGGAGCGTTCCATACAAATCTTCAGGACATTTGTCTTTTCAAACGTCCGCCCCGCCAGAGAGACGACCAGATTGGGGTCCTCCGTGGAAAAGACAAAACTGCCCGTGTCATCCAAAGCTGTCCCGTTGGTGCTCAGCACTGAATTTTTTCCATTCCATACCATATCCCTGTCATTCCATTTCAGTTCCCTGATCCGCACAATGCAATCCGCGAAAGCCGGATCGATCCGAATCTGTCTCACGTCCCCATCCACAGGCAGGCTCAGACACAGCCCCTGTTCTTCTTCCATCAGATACTCCTCCGCAAAGTAAGAAGTCTCCTCCTTAAACCCCTGTCCTCTGTCCTCATAGATCTGAATGCTGCGGCGCATCTCCTCCAGGCGGATCCGCTCGAGAAATTCTTCCGGTCGGTCGCATCTGCGCCCGATCATATCCCGCAGCTCCACCATGGAACGATGATGACCGGTCACAAAACGCTGAAAAGCCTTCTCCCGGGCTCTGTATTCATCGGCATCCTCATCCGTTATACTCAGCTCCCGCAAAATCAAATCCAAACTTAATTTATTTCTTTTCTCATCCTCCAGCAGATAACAGTAGACCGCCCGGAAAGCCAGCTCCTTTGTCGCCACCTGCTTCCCAAATGTCCACTCATAATCGATCAGCGTCCAAACACTGTTCTCCAGCCCGTCAAAAGGCTTCGCCGCGTCCTTTGCCCCGATCAGGATGTTGGAAAAGATCAGATCAAAATCCGCCACCGGCTGCCTGCTGTGATAATCCAGCATCACCAGATATTTTCGGAAGAGCAGCATAAATCTTTCCATATCATCCCGCTCCAGCGCGGCATCCAGCAGCTCCGCCAGCGTAACCCCCGTAATATATTCCAGTTCGATATAGGGGTGCGCTCCCTCCTGCACCAGTTTACAGCGGTTGATCCGCAGCTCCCCGCCAGCGTAGCGGTCCTTCAGTTTCCGGTAGGCCACATCGATATTCCGAACATGCTCGTCCGCTTCCGCACCCAGAGGATACTTTCTCACCGCCAAAATCTTGGGGAGATTGTTCTTCTCCTCCGTCGTCATTCCTTTCCGGGCTTCCATTCCCGTCAGACTCACCGGCAGGATCTCCGTCCGAATCCGGTATTCACGCTTTCTGTCGTTGGAATATTTCACATAACAGATGTCCGGCTTCCCCCCGATCACCGCCAGGAAAGAATTGGAGTACATCGCGAACAACCCTTCCCGCAAAATGCTGTCAAAAGCTTTTTTCTCGTCAAAGAGAACCATCCTGTCCCTGTCAAAGTTGCGCATGTTGTTGGAGAGTTCGCCCGCCTTCGGCAGGTATTCATCCGAATAGAGAGTAGTCATAAACTTGTAGTCTGGGTAAGGATAATAGAAACTGTAATCCTCTATCCCGCAGTTCGCAAAAATATTCTCCAGTCCGTTTCTCGTAAAAGTGCGCACTACGCCGCCGTCCGGATAACCTTCGATCCCGGAAAAACAGGTGCCAAGATGATCCTCACGGCACCCCGCCCAGTATTTCAGACCAAACCTGTTCTCGATCGCGATGACAATGCGCCCATCCTTTTTCAGATGATAGCGGATAATGTTCAGAAAATTCTCGAAAGGCGTCTCCCCTCCGATGTAGGACTGTGCATACTCCAGCACACCGATGAGACAGATATAGTCGTAGTCGCAGGGCAGCGAAGATTCGATGTCCTGAAAATTTCCCACATGTATCGTAACGTTCCCGCAGTCCATATGCCGATACGCATTGATCATGCTTCTCTTTTTGGACAGTTCGACACAGGTGACTTCCCCCGCTTTTTCAGAAAGAACACCTGTTATTGCTCCGCAGCCGGACCCGATCTCCAGCACTTTCATGCTCTTATCCATCGGCAGCCACTCCACGATATTCTCCCGCTGGGCGGACAAATGATACAGTATTTCCCAGCTTTTCCTCTCCTCGATCACGCGGGGATACTCCGCTTCGGCGTAATCCCTGGCAATCTTCAGCAGGTCATCCTCCACCGCCCCATCGCAGTACATATCGTCGCCGGAGTAATATGTTAAATCCAGATTTACTTTTCCAATCTGTTCTGTTTTCATATTTCCCTTTTCCCTCTCAGCAGATGTCCTCTCAAACCACCTTCACAACGGACTCCGGGTCATAGAATCCCACCGCGTCCTTGTCCGAGATCACTGTCATATTCAGCACATCGTACAGCCGATGATACACCGTAAAGTCATCCCCCTCATAGCCGGTCACGCCCAGGGAGAGCAGGTATTCTCCTCCCTGCAGATTCATGTGCTGAGTGAAGCTGATCTCTTTTACCTCCCCCGCTTTCACCGGCTCCAAAAAAGCTTTCTCCACCATCGTGTTCGTGCCGGTGATCTCTGTACCCTTGATATTTTTGATTGTAAAGGCAAATATAGGCGCCGGACAATCCTGCTCGAACACGACTTTCATCCGGATCGTGTAGTCCTGCCCTTTGATCACCGCCGTCGTCCTCGTTCCGTTCTGATCGATCAGCCAGTACTCTTCGATCCTGGCCTTTTTGGAACCGTATTCCAACAGTTCCGGATTGATCCCCTGCTCCTTTTCCTTTTCCTTTTTCTTCTTTCCGCTACCCGACGCCTTTTCGCGGATATCCTCATCGTGGACCAGGCTCTTGTGATCCTCATCGTCCGGCAGCTCATACTGTCCGACGAGAACCTGCTTGTAGGTATCGATCATCTCCTTGGGACTGCCCTCGCCCAGCTTCACGCCCTTGTTCAGAAGCACTACTCTGTCACAGTATTTGCTGATGCTGCTCAGATCATGGCTGACAAAGACGATGGTCTTCCCCATCTCCTTAAATTCCTCGAACTTATGGTAGCATTTCGCCTGGAAAAACACGTCGCCGACCGAGAGCGCCTCGTCCACGATCAGAATTTCCGGCTCTATATTGATCGCCACCGCGAAGGCAAGGCGGACAAACATGCCGCTGGAGTAAGTCTTCACCGGCTGATACACATAGTCCCCGATATCCGCGAAATCCAGGATATCCTGCAGTTTCTCGTCGATCTCCTTCTCCGAAAAACCGATCATCATCCCGTTCAGGTAGACATTCTCAATGCCGTTGTATTCCATATTAAAGCCGGCTCCCAGCTCCAACAGCGCCGAGATACGTCCGTTCACTTTCACTTCCCCGGCGCTGGGGGAGAGCACGCCGGTAATGATCTTCAGAATGGTGGACTTGCCGGATCCATTGGTTCCGATGATGCCGACGCACTCCCCCTGATGTATGTCCATATCGATACCCTTTAAGGCATAGTGCTTTTTATGCCTTGCCTTCCTGGTCAGCCCCAGCGCCTCCCGCACTCTGTCAGAAGACTTTTCATATAATTTATATACTTTTTCTACCCCTCCGACGGAGATCGCAATCGATTTTTCCTGTTTCATATCTGTCTATATCCCAATTCTATTGTTTTGTTCTGTCTGCCGGTTCATACCACATGCCGCTTCCCCAGGCAGCAACGTCGTCCAACAGTGTACGAACTAACCGCGTCCACAGCTCCAGACCCCTGTTCAATTCCGACTGCCTGGACCCGCCCCGAAAATCCCAATACAGCTCGCCGCACACCACACTGACGGCAAAATCCGCCCAGTTTTTGAAAGTCTGCGCCTGGGCGATCCAGTATTCCGCCATCTCATCCAACTCTTCTTTCGTCATTATGCCGCAGGCATAGCCCGCCCGCAGATGTCCCATGCACTCGCAGATATCCCAGGCCAGATATCCCGCGCGCCCCACGATGGGATAAAACTGAGCGGAGAAGTCCCGCATCGTCTGAAAATATTCCAAAGCATCCCTGTTCAGCTCAGCCATATCGAAAGACGGACTGCCCTCCCAAAAACCCACGAAATCCAGATACTGGCGATGGCAACGAATCTCCCGATTGCAAAAATCCAACAGAGACTCTCTGTCCGTAATGCCGAAAACCTTTTCCAGATGGCCGCGGCACTCTGCCTCTGCCTCCGGGGTGGCGCATCTCGGCAGAGTAGTAAAATAATCCTCGCCGGACTCGCCCGGACCGGGAATTCCGGGCGTTCTGCGCAGGGCCGGAACGCCGGCAAGCAGAGCGATGAACTGATCCCTGCCGCAGGAAACGCGGGCAGAAAGTTCCTTTTTCCCGAACTCTTCCGACAAATCCCGGACTGCCTGAGACAATCCGGTATCAACAGGATGAAAATCTTTCAACTGAGGTGTTGCAGAAACATCCGTTTTCTTAAAGTGGTCTAAAAAGCCCATCGTGATACCTCCCGAATAAAAAACATAAAATACTGTTATAATACATCTGCAAAATGCACCTTCAGCCGCTTGAAGATCAGCGCCCCTATGCCAAATACGACAACGGTAAAGATCCAGAAATACATGGTGGAGTAGAAATCTTCAAAAAACCACTCCTTCTCGCAGATCGCGCTCCGATATCCATTTACAATATATACCAGCGGATTGATCTTGATGATCGTATTCCAGATCGGCGGTTTGTCGTCCAGTACCGCGATGCTCCAGAGGATCGGCGTAGCCCACATGCCTACCTGCAGTATGATCGCAATGATCTGCATCAGATCGCGGAAAAAGATCACGATCGCGCAGGTCGTATAGGACAGCGCCAGCACCAGAATAAAAGTGCAGCAGCTGTAATAAATGATCTGAATCGTATAGATGGTTGGGTAACAGCCGTAGATTGCGGCGACGATCAGCAGCACCAGCACAAAAAACAGATGGATAAAGGTTGCTGCGATAATCTTGATGATCGGCAGAATACTGATCTTAAATACGACTTTTTTCACAAGATAATTATACTCTAACAGCGCTGTCGTTCCATTGTTCAGAGCCTCCGAAAAATAAAACCAGGGACATAGCCCCGCCGCCAGAAAGAGCACGTAGGGCATACTTGTGCCGCTGGACAGAAACTGTGCTTTCGAACCCATAAAATTTTCAAAGACAAACCAGTACATAAAAACCGTGACGACCGGCTGCACCAGCGCCCATATGATTCCCAGGTAGGAACCGGCATAGCGCTTTTTGAAATCATTCTTCGCAAGCTTCCAGATCAGCCTTCTGTTTTCAAACAGCTCCACCGGAAGCACCGTAAGTTTATCGTAAAATATGGTAAATATGACGCAGGAGAGCACAATCAGAATACAGGCTATTACCTTTTTGATCAGTTCCTCCTGCGGATCGGCAAAAGGATTATGATGCAGCACAATGATCAGTGCCATAATCCCCGCCAATACACAAAAAATGGCAATCCCCATTTTTTTTGAAATTCTCATACGCTTCATCTACCGCATTCTCCTACACACCCATAGTCTGTTTATAGGCGGAAATACCGGCCCACTTTGTATCTTTCTCCGACAGGATGAGCTCCATCCCCTCCGGAATCGGCCATCTGACACCGATCTCCGGATCCGCGTAGTAGATCCCGCCCTCATCGTTGGCGTGATAAAAATCCGAGCATTTGTAACAAAACTCCGCCGTCTCGGAAAGCACCAGAAATCCATGGGCAAAATTTTTCGGAATAAAGAACTGTTTTTTATTTTCTTCCGACAACAGTTCTCCGTGCCATTTCCCGAATGTCGGCGAATTTTTCCGCAGATCCACCGCCACGTCGAAAACCTCCCCCCGGATGACCCTCACCAGTTTATCCTGCGGATAATTTATCTGGAAGTGCAGTCCCCGCAGCACGCCCCTACGCGAGGAAGACTGATTATCCTGCACAAAAATCTGATCGATCCCGGCCTCCTTAAAATCATTATATTGATAGATTTCCATGAAATACCCTCTGCTATCCCCAAAAACAGCAGGCGTAATGATTTTTAACCCTTCAATCTCACAGGTCTCTACTGTAATTTTGCCCATATTCCGCTCCCCTTATCTGATTTTATCTTATAACCCGCTCATGCTACTTTATAGCCTGCTCATGCAGTGCGCCATCCGGGAAATCAGAGATTCCCCGGTCTAATACGCCAAATAGCTGATGTCCAGATCCACCCTGCCCTCTATACCGTCCACACTTCCGGAGGAGGTATACTGCCATAAATGGTAAGTACCGCCGTACACCGGCTTCTCCCGGTATTCCGCCAGCCAGATGACATAATTTTCCAGCTCATCCATGCGCAGCCTTGTCCGAAACCAGTTTCTGCTGCCGTAGATACCGCCGCTGTAACCCCCATCCTCCACGGTCCGGCAAAAAGCCTGGCACACTTTCGTCCTGGTTTCCATATCCAGTCCGTCGGCCCTCCCGTTCCCGCCGGCTCCCTCCGTGTCGATAAAGATCGGATAGGTCACTTTGTAATCTCTGCACAGCGCGAGCGCCATGCTGGCTTCCTCCACAGCTTCCACTTCGTTCGTCGCCTGCGTAAAGAAATAGATGCCCACCTTCAATCCGGCGGACAAAGCCCCCTGCATATTCTGCCTGAAATAGGGATCTTCCACCAGTGCGCCTGTAGATGAACCGCGATAACCGCATCGGATGATCGCATATGTAATACCGGCATTTCTCACTCTGTCCCAGTCGATCTCACCGTTCCACTTGGAGACATCGATACCCATCTGCCCTTCTTCGCCGAGTTCCCGAATGTCCACGATCTCCGTATCGTCGGCATCTTCCTCCGCATCCCTCTGCCCGGTATCTTCTTCCTCCGCGATAATGTCGGCTTCCGTTTTCATCAACAGGGTGATATCCGGAATCGCTGTGTAGGCCACCTTGTCCCTCACTGACACTACTGTCGGTTTTGGTGTCTCGTAATCAGGGACCTCGCCCAGCGCCACCTCATAATCCCCCGCGCTCAGATTGCTGATATAGATAATGCCGTCCCTGTCCTGATCCTTATAAGTTCCCTGCTCCTTCAATTCAACAACAAAAGGCACGCCTGTGACAACAGTGCCCTTCGCGTCCAAAATCTGGATCCTCAAATCTCTCTCCACCGAAGTGGTCACAAAATAAAGGCTCTTATCGTTCTCCTCCAACAGTTTCTTCTCATAACTGCTGAGTTCCCTGTCGAAAAAAGTGGAATCCTGCAGAAATGCCCGAAGGTCATCTCCCACCTGCAGAGAGGGGTCAGAACCCGCGAAACCCTCCTTCGCATAACTCCCGATCTCTTCCGTCTCGCCCTCCTCTGTGCCATCCTCCGTCAGAGAATCTATCTCGGAGGGCGCATTCTCCTCACTTTTCTCCTGCTTGGACAGATAGCGCCTGAGCCCCGACGAATTTCCCAGAACCGTCACGAAAACCACCAGCAGGATCATGCCTGCGCTGATCAGGATAGCCCGTCTTTTTATCCTAGAGTCCATTTGCAACCTCTGTCAGATATTTTCCGTAATCCGTCTTGAGCAGCGGTTCCGCCAGGGCG
This sequence comes from uncultured bacterium, assembly GCA_947643595.1. GTDB lineage: Bacteria > Bacillota > Clostridia > Lachnospirales > Lachnospiraceae > 1XD8-76. Next base: position 18,256 of record CANRWP010000008.1, read on the forward strand.
AGAAGCTGCTCTCTGGTAATAAAGCCTCTCTTAAAAGCAATTTCCTCGATACAGGAAATGTACAATCCCTGCCTCTTCTGGAAAGCCGCCACAAAATCCGCCGCATCCAGCAGCGCATTGTGATTTCCCGTATCCAGCCACGCAAAACCTCTGCCCATGGTCTCCACCCGCAGATCGCCGCGCCGCAGATACTCGTTGTTCACGCTGGTGATCTCAATCTCTCCCCTCGGCGAAGGTTTTACATTCTTTGCGATCTCTATCACGTCGTTATCGTAGAAGTAAAGCCCCGGCACGGCATAATTGCTCTTCGGCTTCTCCGGTTTTTCCTCGATGGAAAGCGCCTTCCCGTTCTCGTCGAATTCCACCACGCCGTACTCTCTCGGATCTCTCACATAATATCCGAAGATCGTAGCTCCCTTCTCCCTGGAGGCCACCTGCTGCAGCAGTTTGGAAAAGCTCTGGCCATAAAAGATATTATCCCCCAGCACGAGCGCCACCCGGTCCGTTCCGATAAACTCTTCCCCGATCAGAAAAGCATCCGCCAGCCCTCTCGGATATTCCTGTACCGCGTAGGAGAACTGCAGTCCGAGCTGGCTTCCGTCGCCGAACAGCTCCTCGAACACCGGCAGATCCCTGGGTGTCGAAATAATCAGTACCTCCCGGATTCCCGCCAACATCAGCGTGGACAGCGGGTAATAGATCATCGGTTTGTCATAGACCGGCATGATCTGTTTGGAAATAGCTTTGGTCAATGGATACAGTCTTGTGCCGGCGCCGCCCGCAAGTATAATTCCTTTCATCGATATCTCCTTAAATAGAATAAGACTTCCAATCCTTTATATTTTATACATCTCTTCGTAATACTTCTGATAGTTTCCGCTGGTGACGTTTTTCATCCAGTCCTCGTGCTCAAAATACCACTCGATCGTCCTGCGGATTCCTTCCCGGAACATGGTCTCCGGCTCCCAGCCGATCTCCGCTTTGATCTTGTCAGGCGCGATCGCGTAGCGTCTGTCGTGTCCCTTCCGGTCCTCCACATAGGTGATCAGATCCTTGCTCACAAGCGCTTTCCTCGGATCGTCCTCAGCCAGCATCTCCTGCAGTGTCTCTATGATGATGTGAATGATCTCGATATTCTGTTTTTCATTGTGACCGCCGATATTGTAGGTCTCAAACAGCCTGCCCTGTTCCTGCACCATGTCGATCGCCTTTGCGTGATCCTCCACATAAAGCCAGTCCCTGACATTCTTTCCATCGCCATACACCGGGAGTTTTTTGCCCTGCAGCGCATTGTTGATGATCAGCGGAATCAGCTTCTCCGGGAACTGATAAGGTCCGTAGTTGTTGGAACAGTTCGTGATGTTCGCCGGGAACCTGTAGGTGTCCATATAGGCCTTCACCAGCATGTCCGAGCTCGCCTTGCTGGCTGAATAGGGGCTGTGGGGCGCATAGGGGGTCGTCTCATAGAAATACTCCCCCTCATTCTCCAGAGATCCGTACACTTCATCCGTGGAGACATGCAGAAACTTTTTCCCTTCCTTATAACTGCCATCCGGGTTCTCCCATGCCGCCTTCGCACAGTTCAACATCACTGCCGTACCCAGCACATTGGTCTTCACAAAGACCTCAGGCTCTCTGATACTCCGGTCCACGTGGCTCTCCGCCGCAAAGTGAACCACTCTGTCGATGTCGTTCTCCGCAAAAATCCTGCCGATCGCTTCCTTGTCGCAGATATCCGCCCTGACAAAGGTATAGTTGTCTCGCTTCTCCACATCCCGCAGGTTTTCCAGATTCCCCGCGTAAGTCAGCGCGTCCACATTGATGATGCGGATCTCACTGTCATACTTTTTAAACATGTAGTGAATATAGTTGGAACCGATAAAACCAGCTCCGCCCGTTACCAGATATGTTCTCATATTTTGCTTCTCCTATTCCAGTTTCGCAGGATCTCTTCCCACAATCCCGCTGTTTCTTAGTATCCCAGATAACTCTGATTCATATCCACATTCCCTTTGATGCCCGGCACAGATCCCTTGGAACTGTACTGCCACAGGTTGTATCTTCCGCCGTAGTTGGGCGCTGCCGCATACTGCGCCAGCCAGATCTTATAGGAGCCGAGAGCCCCCGCGTCGATCTTGCTGTTCAGCCAGGTCTTATTCGCGTAAACGCCCGCCGTATATCCCGAATTCTGGATCGTCGCACAGAACGCCTTGCAGACCGCCGTGCGGGTTCCCTTGTCGATGCCGTCCGCTCTGCCGCCGCTGGCCTCCACATCCAGGAAGATCGGGTAGGATATCTTATATTTTTTCACCAGATCCAGCACCATAGAAGCCTCTTCCACCGCTTCCTTCTCGTTGACGGCCTGCGTGAAGAAGTATACTCCCACCTTCAGCCCCGCCGCGTTGGCGCCGGAAATGTTCGCCGCAAATTTCGGGTCCGTGATCAGCGCGCCTGTAGTGGAACCGCGGTAACCGCAGCGAATGATCGCGTACGACGCCCCGGAGGCCTTCACGCTGTTCCAGTCGATGCTGCCGTTCCACTTGGACACATCGATTCCGAACGTGCCGGAGCTTGTCACAAGACTTCCGTCGCTGGCAAAAGTATATTTCGCGCCCTGGATGACCTGTTCACCCGTCACATATTTATGGTTCTCCAGATAATAGTAGGTTTTGCCGTTGATATTCTGCCAGCCTGTGTACAGGATCTCCGTCGTCTCTATATAGAACTCGTTGAATTTATAGTAATCCGCATACACCGCTTTGCGGTATTTGCCGTTCTCGTACACGTACACCTGATTGCCGTTTTTATCTTTCAACAGGGTGGTCGTATCGAGCATGTAATTGTTGACAACCTTCACGGTCAGTTTCGCTTCTTTTCCGTTGTCGCAGGTGATCACCACCTCCGTCTCGCCGAGAGCAACGCCTGTGACCGTCACCGTCTTATCCTTCACCGCCGCCGTAGCGATCTTCGTATTCCTGGACTCAACTTTGGTTATCTTCGCACTGTCAGGCACAGTTGTCACCTTCACGGCGACAGCCTGCTTAATCTGCACCTGCAGAGGGGATGTCTTATCCAGTGTGATTCCGGCGTCGGTCACAGTCACATCACATTTCACTACCACGTCCCCTGCCGTCACCGTGATCGCTGCCTTTCCTGCCTTCTTCGCCTCCACTACCGCCGACTTTGTATCGGAAGCCTGGGTCACGGAAGCGACATTGGCATCCGAGGAGGTCCAGCTCACAGTATTCTGATTGGTCGTCGCCGTTATGGTTCCCTTTTGTCCCGTCATCAGGGACATTGCCGTCGGGTTGATCGAGAGGGTTGCCTGTACAGGTGCCGCTTCAACATTAACCGTACAGTTTTCCGACATCCCACCGGCACTCGCCGTAATTGCGACTGATCCTTTTGCAATACCTTTTACTACGCCGGTTTTCTCATCTACTGTCGCTACGCCAGAATTACTGGAACTCCATTTTACTTCAGCGCCAGTAGTATTCTCTTTCACTGACATCGTTATGGTATCGCCCGCTTTTATTGTAAAAGGGCCCTTATCAATAGAAAACTTTTTCTCTGCGGGAGGTTCCACTGGTGGATCAGGATCTACCGGCGGATTTGGAGTTTCGCCCGTATTCCCACCAGTATTATCTCCTCCACCGGTGTTGTCTCCTCCACCGGTGTTGTCTCCTCCACCGGTGTTGTCTCCATCTCCACCAGAATTCTCTCCCTCAGTGCCGCCTCCGGGAGTTTCTGTCTCTGGTTTTTCTGCACCCGTTCCATCCGGCGGAGTAGTCTTGGTTTCCGTCATCAGATAATACCCATCCGTCCTGACCGAAGCCGTCGCCCCGGGATCTTTGATCGTATTTTTGTCGATCTTTGTATAGGAAGCTTCCCCGGCGTTCGTCTGTGTAGATTTCACAAAAGGCACCGTGTCTGTCAGCTTGGATTCCTCCACCACCTCCGCGATGGCAGTATCCTCCACAGCCGCATTGACCTCCGCCTCCGTCTTGATCTCTTCCTTGACGTCCACCTTCTTATAGTCGATGTTCGCCTTTACCTCCGCGCTCACGACCTCCGCGGAAACCTTATAATCGTCATACCCGGTCAGCTCCAGCATCTTGACCTTATAGGTTCCCGCCTCGATATTCTCTTTGTAGATCACGCCGTCTTTGTCATCGTCCGTCCAGGTTTCCGTCTTTTTGGAGGGACTCGTCACCTCCACCTGGAACGGCACATTCGCCACCAGCTTATCTGTACTCGTGTTGACAAACTTGATTTTCAGGTCCTTCACAATAGAAGTCATCTTCAGGGAAACATTAGCTCCCTGAACCGGCTCCTCCACAACTTCCTGAGCCTCTTCCTCTATCTCCGCAGCGGTCTCCTTCGCCAGCTGGGCGTCCGCCACCGCCAGCAGACCGCTCTCACCGATGATCGTCACTCCCTGCAGGGATGTCCCCACGTCCACAAAGGCTGCCGCCGCCTTATCCTCATTTCTTTGGGCTATAAAAATCGTACCGGTAAGTACCGCAAAAACAAGCACTGCCACTCCCGTAAACGCGATCACTTTGTCGATAACGGGGAGATTGCGGAAAGCGAGCATGGCTCCGGCAACGCCCTTTTTCCTTCGATAAGCTACAAAATCCTCATCGTCGTCATCGTCGTAGTCCTCATACTCCCCTTCATCTACATAGTAAAGATCTTCATCCTCTTCCTCATAGGAATCCTCTTCCCCGGCTTCCCCGTAATAATCTACGTCATCGCTGTAATATTCTTCTTCATAATATTCCTGTTCCTCGGCATATTCGTCAGATTCTTCGTCCTCGTAGTACTCCTCTTCATAGTATTCATCCGACTCATCGCCCTCATAGTATTCTTCCTCCGGATCGTCGTATCCGTCCTCATAATACTCTTCCTCTTCGTACTCATCCTCATAATCATCTATCTCAGAATCATACCTCTTTTTCCCTGAAAGTTCCCGTTTTCCGTATTTTTTCTGCTTCTTACTTTTTCTTAACAAGCTCATAAAACTATGTGACCTTTCTCTTTTTTGCGAAATTCCGCTATTTTCCCTTATACACAGTATCTGTCCTATTGTACCACTTTCTTCCCACTAATTCAAGGATTCTCCATAACTTCTAAAAGTTTGCATATGGCTTAGCACTATTTTTTTACTTCAATTTCACAACGCTCTCACGTATTTCGTCGGCATCCCGCCCATCAGCCAATCGCCCATACTCCCAATAGGCGCCAAAGTCTTCCCGGGTATACTCAGCACCATCTTCAACCCTCTTCTGTGCACCCAAATCAAACTGCCGCATGGCGCACTTTTCATAAGCCGGCTCTAATATAAAATGCATGCGCTCGGCAAGCATGACATTATAAAAATCCTTGCGAACATCCGACAAAAAATTACATCCATTTATGAACTCTCTAACAGCAGGCATGGCATTGCGAATACGTGGAACCATTCGAACGACCGCACTGGTAAGCTCACTATAAATACCGGACGACATCATGTCGTAATACCCAACTTTTTTCTTATGCATCTCAAGCGCCGCCTTTGGATACAGCTTAATGCGCTGCATGATCTCCTTCGAATCGATGAGGACCGCTGCCATGCCAGACTCTGACAGATTAGGAAACAGCGTACTGCCATTGTCATATATGGGGGACACAGTAACAGAATCATCCGGCCCAATCAAATAACCAAAGTTACCTTTATGTCTATCAAAATTCCCAACAAGAGCATCTCCGACAAAACGCTCCCAATAAGCTGATTTGAAAAGGCCTTCCTGCGGAGAAAGCATGGGGTCCATCTCAAAAACCTCATAAATCTGCTCTATATCCGGTATTCTCCCAATGGCACCGGAATCATAGTGTTTTCGTAGAAATATCCCAAATTCAAGAAGTTCTCCGCACGGCGGAACAAAATTGCGGCATACGACAACAACTTCCCCATCCAATGTCCCAAGTTCAGTATCGTGTACCGGATAGCCGAGGATGCCAAGAACATGGCTGGACACATACTCAGACACGACATTATTGACATAGTTCGTAGCAAGATCATTACGGGGTGCCTGCTTTTCCGAATACTTCACCATATAACGCGAGTTGTCAGGTCCTAACAAACCATCCTTCCGATCGGATCCGCCATAATTGGCACGAAGATCACGGGGCCATCCGTCAAACGATCGCAATCCTTCAATTCCTAACTTCAGTCCCATGCTAAATCAACCTCCTGGTCAGTATTTATACAATATCTATGTAGGTGCTTACGCGTCACCGCCTTTTTCCATCTTGTCCAGGTATTGCTCCAATGCCCTTTCCACAGTGAACGTCTGAGAAACATAATCTTTGTTTTTGCTACCGATATGGCATATATTGGATACTTTACAGTTAATATATCATGCAGATAAAAAATGTCAATACCGGCTTAAAGCTGCTAAGGACGCAAAAAAAGCCATGCAGATATCCGATGATTTGCCGGAAAAACTGATCGGCTATTTCCCTGTGAAAAACATCAACGATAAGCTATATTGATTTGATGCAGTAATCCCCAAACTCTTTGATCCTTATGATTTCCCTGAATAAACTTTATGACGGACTGGAATATATTGGCTGCGAATACGAAAAGATCCGTACTGCATGCGGTATCTTTACGACCACATTAATTGTCTCTGTCTTAATATTTTTCCATATATCATGTTTAACGATATTGCAGATATTCCAAAAATCGCTTGACCGCAAGCGAAGCTGTCTTTTTACTCCGCAATGCAATCCCGTTTCTGATAATATTTGGCAGCCAGTGTGTCGCTGCACTGGAAAATGTGCCGATACGGATAAGCCCCGATTGCGAGTAATTTAATATCTCTGCGGCTTTTGTGAAACTGCCATACTCAACCGTCTTAACTAATGCCATATATTTTTGAATGTTCATATCCATATTATCACCCTGTTTTAACTATCTGATTTTGTCATGTTTTCCATGATAAACATTCGCTTTTATAATTACAGGGGACGTGGTAAATTGAAAGCGCAAAAAAGTCAAGCAGGAGTGTGACCATAAAATGTTTTATGTAAGTGAAATTCAGAACGAAGCTCCCTGTCATTTTCAAACACAGCTTCAGCAAAAAGTTTATGAGGCATTAGAAAAATTACAAATCCGGGGTGCCCGCGTTTCTTTTGCTCCCGCAGAGCAAATGGAAATTATGCCCGGTACGAAAATTGGTGCGGCAACTGTTTTCAGCAGTCTATTGGATATAGAAAATAAAGTACAGATTGTCTTTGACAAAGAAGTGATTGCCAGGGAATGGTATGGGTGCAGCGACGGAACAACAACGGGATATATGAAAGTGCATACAGAGGATATTTGCAAAAAGTTTCTGCCGTACACCAGCCCCACGCTGTCTGTTATTGAGGTGTGATATGGGGCTTTATCAAAACCGGATTGTTGTGAAAGCAGGAACTTCTACCCTTACAAATGAAATGGTCAAAAGCGACTTGCGTTCTTTTGACCGTCTGCAGAGTTAGCTGCCGCACATAAGTAAAATTCACTACTACCAATTTACTACAAAATGAATCGTTTTCCAATATCTGTTTCTTTTGAAATTTTGGGAATGCCTGCTTTTCAGCCACTTTTTCCACCCCATTTTCAAGAACAATAAAAATATCCGGGAGCTGTCCGTCCCGCAGGCAGGCCACAAGCACGCATACGCTATCAACTTCAAGATGAGGACATTGATCTAAGACTGTGTAGAAATAATACTGCCATGCTGTGCTGTTACAATTTGTCGACGAAAAAAAAGAAAAACTATTGACTTTTCTGCCAAAAACTGCCAGAATTTAATTGACGAATTACAATAATTTTTTGAAAAAAAGGGGAATTTTTCATGATGTACATGCATTATTGTAAGCGTTGCCAGAAGGTTCATATGTTAAACGGACATAAAATGTCCTGTCCAAGATGTGAGGCGCCTCTCACGGAACTGCAGATCACCTATCTGGATTACACAAATATGTCCAGAGATGAGCGAACAGCCTTTACCGCGCGCCTGAGAGATCCGGAACGGCTCTCCCGGCTCAGCACTACTTATCGAATGTATAAGTACAGCAAGTGGTACAAGGAACTGTTGGAGCAGGCACCGGACAGCATTTATCCGTTTGACACGAAAAGAACTCTGATCGGTCTCGCTGCAACCAACTGAATTTTATTACTTAAAAACTGAATATGGTGCAGACAGAGCGTACACGGTCCACAGGCAGGCTCTGTCATAAAGACCATCACAGGTGTAAAACAAATTGTGCCTGTGATGGTTTTTAACCTGTCATCCGGACAAACTATTTCCCATTTGCTCTCATCTTAATATTATACAGGGCAGGGAAAATGGAACATCCGTGTATAATAACCTGCCATGTTCCATATGTTACTTATATTTCAAATTTCAACTTAGAGGATCGCCCGGCTCCTCTCCGATGCGCAGGGACCGGTCAACACAGACAAAACAAGGGCGACTTGCCACCGCCTCGGAGCCCGGTTTTGTCTGTGTTGACCGGCCCCGTCCTCCGGGAGAGCAGCGTTCCGTGATCCTCTAATTTCAGAAAGGTATTGCTGTTATGACAAAAATAAATCAAAATAACCCAACCCATAAAAACAGACGCCCCAAGGAGCCGGAATGGATCGATCTCGAGACCGACATTCTGGAGGATGAGGACGACACAGAGCAGGAGGAGACTCCTGTGAGATCCGCCCCGAAGAAAAAGCCGGCCGGAAAAAAGCATTCCTCCAAAAAGAAAAAATCCGGATTCAATCTCCATATTGTTTTTCTCACCCTGATTGCCATCGTCTTCGTTGTTGTCGTCTTCAAACTGATGTTCTGGGATAAAAGGGTACGGCAGAGTACTGACCGGGAAAACGATACCACCCTCTCCTTCGACACGGAACCGCTGGATTCCATCGTGCCCCTGGATTCTTCCAGCGTCGGCGCAAAGGAAAAGGATGACGACCTGCGCATCCTGTTTCTCGGCAACGGTTCTCTGGCCGACGATAAGGACTCCGACAGCAATATGGCAAACATCATACAGAAAAAAACCGGCGCAACGGTCTACAACTGTGCGGTCCCTGGCAGTTACATGTCCATGAAAAATACGACGTACAAAGATTCCTTTATCTATGACGCTTTTTCTTTCTATAACCTGTGCACGATCTTTACCGTTGGAAATACCGAGACCATCTCCTGGGCCGCGCGGGATCTGGGCGGACTGCCGGAAGATGTGGAATCCTCCCTTGAGCTGCTGCAATCCATCGACTACGACGAGCTCGATGTACTCTGCATCTACTATGACGCGGCCGACTATCTGGACGGACGGCCATCCTACCATATCGATAAGGAGACCGATCCCACCATTTTCTGCGGCGCTCTGAGCGCCGGCCTGGATCTGATTCAGGAATTTCTGCCGAATGTCCGGATCATTGTGATGTCGCCCACATACGCCTACGTGGTGGACAAGGACGGAAAATATTCCTCCTCCTTCAATACGGATATTCTGGAGGAGCCGCTGTCCAACTATATCGGTCTGCAGTCGCAGATCTGCATGGAGCACCACGTCTCCTTTGTGGACAATTTTTACGGCAGTGTCTACGAGGAGATCGCGGACGATTACCTGAAAGACAATATTCTCCTGAATGAAAAAGGGCATGAGCTTGTCTCCGACAGATTCCTCTATGCCCTGAACCGATTCAACGATTATGATTTCTGATCCCTGCAGCCGGATGGCGCGATGGCTTCAAAGCCCCAGATATGCCCCGTCCTGCAGATAAATACGATAGCCGGCTACCGTCTCCACATAGCGGTAGTCGGTTTTTTCAAACGCTTCCTGCCCCGGCTTTGTCTCATGCATAATAATATAGTGGCAGTCCTGTTCCGCCGCGAGGAGAGCTATCTTTTCACAGTCCGGCTCCTCCTCCCCCATCGCGTCGTAGAGCGGATTGTCGTTCTGCCAGCGCTCCACCGCCATCTCCCTGCCGTAGGGCATACAGACGTTGGCCGTATACTGTCTCACATAGGGCAGCATCTCCCCCGGAAAGACCGCCCGCACTTCCCGCCCTTCCACAATGATCGCGTCGCAGACAAGGGCCACGGTCTGAGGCACATGGAATCGATTGGAAGCCGGCTCAAAGTAGGGGTTGTCATAGACGTAATCCCCTGTCAGTATGATCGCCGCACAGACGAAAAGCGCCGCCGCCGCTTTGCTCCAGGCCCTTTTGCATCCTGCTGTCAGCCGAATTCCGGCATAGGCGATCACCGCCGTCATCGGCACCAGCCACAGGATGCGATAGTAGGTTTCCTCGTCCAGATACCGATAAACCCCCTTCGCAAACAGGGGACAGAAAAACAACACCGCCGTCACCGCGGAAGTGTACAGCAGAATGATCCTTTTTGTCCCGTCTTTCTCGGTCAGCAGCAGATACAGAAAAGCCGCCGCAAAAAGTCCGGCCGCCCAGCCGTTTCCGATATAATTTTTAAACAAGAGAATAATTTCACTCCACATGATCTCCCCTTTTCCATTTTACTTAAGCTTCAGATAGAACATGGCATAGATCACCCCCGGTATACAGCCAAGGGCACACTGCCACAAAATATGCGGCTTCCGGTATAAAAGAAAGAGAAGAAGGGCCGTCAGCATCACCAGCATTCCGCACAAAAAGCCGGACATTGTACTGCACAGGCATCCCGCGGTCATGGCAGCCATCAGCCACAGCACATTCCGCGCCCCCGCCTTTCCCTGCTTCTTTACCTCCTCCGCCATCCGGTAGAGCAGCAGGACAAAAAATGGCAGTATCACATTCCCCAGCGCCGCCTTTCCCTGTCTGGTCCTGGTCAGCAGAAACGTGGACGCCGGATAGATCGAATAATTCCCAAAAATCTGGAGCAGCGAAACAAACAGCAGGAAGACCGGCAGCAGCGTATCCTGCCCGCCTCTCCCCGTCTTTTTCCGGGGGACCGCATCCCTGCAGAGCAGTCTGCCGATCTCCAGATACAGCGCGTAGGTCACCGGTATCAATACAAGCGGTATCAGGGAGTGCGCCGCCACCGCCGCGTTCACGCCGCATTTCGCCGCGATAAAGGAGACCCAGATGGGGAAAGGCGCCAGCCCATGCCGCAGATCCAGCGTGGTCGGCGCCCCGGTATAGGAATCGACGGCGTACATCCCCCCTCCCAGATTGGCCGCCGTGGAGATCGGAATATAGTAGGCGTCATCCCCGTCCGCATAGGCGAGGCGGTAGGCCTGCAGCATCTGAAACAGCAGGGTCATCAGAAAAACACCCCACAACAGCAGGCAGAACACACCCTCTCTGCTCTTCAGGCTTCTTAACTGATCCTTCCCCCGGACAAGAAGTCTCCCCGCCAATCCACCTCTTAAATGCAGCACAAACAAAAGCGCGCCGGCAATGAAAAAGGTCCAGCCCACCATCTCAAAAGCCATCTCCACCTGTCGGAATTTTCCCGCCGCCAGCACAAGAGGAACCGCGATCAGCTGAAAGGCAGCCCACATCAAAATAAAGCCCAGTCCAAACAGAAAACTCAGGCTCTCCGCTGCCTCCCCTCCCTTTTTCTTCCCGACTTCCACAGCAAAATATCCTGCTCCCAGCGGCACCAGGACCATCCAGACTCCCAGCATCACCAACTTCACTATCACAACCTGTCACCTCACAAATTTCCGCCCGAACCGTTGTCTCCTCTACTTCTTCCGAAAAAACTGCACCGTGTCCTGATGGACCGACGCCCGGATCAGATACTCCTCCGGATAGAATCCGTATTGCTCTTCCAGATACTTTTTCACCGCTTTCTGATCAATGTTGTTCTTCATCAGTACAACCACCTCCGGCTCCCGCCGCAAAACCTCATCTTCGCTCCGGCCAAGCAGTTCCTCCTGCGTCACCAAAAGCGTCTCTTTATAGTGGGTGAACTCGATCAGATTCTGGTAATACCCCACTCCCTCGTAGACGCAGATACAGGCTCTGTCGCTGTTCTCCTGTGCCATCCGCTCCTGCCGGTTGTAACCCTTGTACAGGTATTCCGGCGTATGCGTCAAAAGCCCCGGCAGCACAAGCAGCGCTGCCAGCACCGTCATCACTCCCCAGCGGCCGAAGCCCCTCAAATATCTCTTCAGGACATCCAGGCTCTTTTGCAGAAGGATTGCTGTTATAAGAGCGATCAGCGGAAAGATCGGCATCAGATAGCGGTCCGCATAGTAGGGAGCTATCTTTACCACCACCAGAAAATAACCGGCGCAGGGAATACAAATCATATAGTACTCCCATTTTTTTCCTTTTTCGCGCTCTTTCGCCCTGACCCTGGCAAGTTCCCTGTCCTGCCCCCATTTTGCCAGAAGCCACGCCGCAAGCGCCGCAGTCAAAACAAGCAGCAGGACCCCCAGTCCCATGGTATCCCCCAGCGCTTCCTTCTTTATGATCCCCGAAAAATGTGCCAGCCGCTCGCCGAGTCCCGACAGCCCGCCGCCGAGATTCTGTACCGATTCCACTCCCCGCTCACTGTATAGGACATCCATAACGGAAAATGGAAAAATGCAAAGTCCAAGGACCGCGGAAATGCCCATTGTCCTGACATAATACCACACTTTTTTCCTCTCGCTGCGCCACAGGAAAACGATCGTCACCCCGGCTAAAAACAGCATATAGATCACAAAATAGTACTGCGTAAGAAAACCGCAGACCGTCACGAAGATCAACATCCGGTTATCCTTCTCCCACTGTCCGCTCTTTTTCTTTTTCAGGTGCAGATACAGTTCCGCCACGCAAAAGAAAGTCAGCATCGCATACATCCTGATCAGCAGCAGCGTCGCGATCCCCGCCATGCTGAGTCCGTAGAGAAGGCATACCGCCGCGCCGAACTCTCTGTCGCCTCCCAGAAATTCCCCGCCTGTCTTCATCAGCAAAACACAGATCCCGAGAAGCAGCGCCAGATTAATGCCGCATCCCATCCAGGGCGATACCTTTCCCTGAAAGACAGAGCTCACTGTGTGCAGCGCCATAAAATGGAGCGGCGGATGGTTATCATCCTTCACGTTGAAATAGACTGACAGATAATTGAAATGATCCCTGCTGTCCGTCGTAATGTAATCCCGAAACTGCCTCGCCGAGATCCAGACCGGCTCCTCGTACACATCCGCCTTGTAGGAGAGCATTTTGCTGGCCCCGCGGTTTTGCAGCACATCCTTCACATTTTCCGCAATATTGGAGCAGGTCTCCCCGAAGCTGTCCCCGTATATCTCGTTTCTGACAAACTTCTCCAGCCTGCCCTCCGGCTGGGTCGGCACGATCCAGGGTGTGAACTCCGCGTTCGCCAGCTCGAACGACAGCAGTTCGTCCATATGATATCCCTGTTTTTTGGAGACAAAAAATAAACCTGCCAGCAAAATCACCGCCAGCGCCAAAATATTCCATCTGTTCCTTTTCAGAAAAAGCTTTCCCATGCCCCGGCGAAAGCCTGTGATATTACTCTCCATACTACGCATTCGTACTCCCGCTCTCCTGCCACTGTCTCACCAAATGTGCCGCCAGTATCCCGGCGTAAGCCTTTCTCCCCTTCTCCGTCAGATGGGTGGCATCCTCCAAATACTCCGCCCCGTTGTGGATCGAGATCCCCAGTTCCCCATACAGATCAATATAAGGATACTCGTAAGCTTCCGCGATCCTCCTCGCCGACGCCGCATAATCCGCACCGGTTCCCCCGCCGTAATCATAGCTCGTACTCTCATGGATCACCTGCCCGTAGGAATATCCCTGGCAATAGGTGGGAGAGAGGATCACGAACTCCGCCCCGGGACAACTCTCCCGCAGCAGCTCGATGGAACTGCACAGAGCCCCCTCATAAGTGGTTATATCATAACAGTCGTCTGGATTTTTTCGTTTCACCGCTCCAAAATAATCGTTCAATCCGTAAGAAATAAAAATATAATCTACATTTGATAAATCTATTTTCTCTAATACTTCCGCCGCCTGCACGTCCCCCGGAAAGTCGATCCGGCTTTTTCCGGCGATATGTTCCGCCATCGCGCACAGTCCGTACTCATCCTTCGCCGCCCGGCTTCCCTTCACCGCGCAGTTGTACACCGTCACATTATCGAGCTCTTTTTCCAGAAGCGCCGCGATCCCGGTGTCGCCCCGCTCCAGATCCCAGATGCTGTCACCCAGAACCAGTATCTCCACATCGCCCCTCCGGGCCGCGATCTGTTTTTTCTTCTGTTCCCCTGCGATCCGGTTGATCCCGAGCACCGCCGACACGCAGACTGCCGCCCCCGCCAAAAGGAGCAAAACCATGCATAACCGTCCGATCAGGGGATTTTTTTGCAGGTTGTCCGTCTCTTTTTTCATATCCCGTCCTCCCCCTTCGCCTCCAGAAAGGCCGTATTATCCGTATACCCGTACACCGCGTAGCAGCCTGAGCGAAATTCCTCCTCGCCCGCTTCCAGAAGCCCGCTTCCTCCCAGGGCGCTCTCCTCCTCCTCCGTCAGCAGCAGGAAAACCCTTCCCTGCGCATAATCCTCCTCGTAGTAGCGCTGCATGGAGGACCAGCGAAACAGAGAAAGACTGCCGTCCTCCCCCATGTGCAGATTGGCGATCTCCACCGTCCCGTTCGACAGCTCCTGCACAATGTTGGCATTCCAGTAAGTCGCATACCCGAAGCGGCAGCCTTTCTCCTCCAGCTGCCTGGCAACCGCTCTCCGCTCCGCATTTTTATCCGAGGTCATCATGGACAGCCCCGTCTTGGCCGTGGCAGTCAACAGGCAGGCCGCAAGCAGAAAAACGAACAGATATCTGTCCAGCGGTTTCCGCTCCGACTCCAGATAAAACAGCACGATCGGGATCAATAAAATAACAGTTGTGATGTAATATCTCGGCACCAGGGTACTATCAGTGAAAACAAAGACAAAGGTGTTCAGCAGGAAACTGCTGTAAAACAGAAATATTAAATAACGTTTTAATAAATTATGTTCTCTTCTCGCCCGCAGCGCCGCATACCCCAGGAGAAACAAAAGCAGAAACGCCATCATCGAGATGACGCCTCTCAGAGACAGCACGCTCTTCCCCGGAATATAACCGAAAAGCATCAGGAGACTCCCGAACGCATCCTGCAGACGCTCCAGAAAAACCCCCTGGTAGACATCGATAAAGTTTGTTGTCTCGTACGTCTGAAAGCGGTAAGTCCGGCTCACGTAGAGCACATTGATCCCGTATCCCGCCAGACAGCCGAACAGGCCGGCGGCGGAAACCGTCAGAAAGCGAAGCCGCTCTCCCGAAAATACTGCCCTCATCTTCCCCCGGCTCATCTCACTCCGCAGCGCCAGAAACGCTCCGTCCGCCATCAGATACCAGACGGACGCGAGAAGCAGCGGACACTGCAGCGCCAGCATATAACGGACCCCCGACACGCCGCAGATCACGGATAACACCATATATAACGCCACTTCCGCCACACGGCGCCCCGCCTTTTCCTCCCTCTTTGCCAGACGCAAAAACAGCCCCAGATAGAAAAACAGAAGGATGACATGGGACATATAGGTATTCCCCATATGCATATGCAGCATCATCGTCTCCGAGAAGGGAAGAAGCAGTACGGCTCCTCCCAGTATCTTCCTGTTTTTATCCGCAGGCAGTTCCGCCATCATATAAAAATAGGACAGCAGCAGCAGAACATAAAAAATAACATTCGTTATCATTCTTATCACATGCCAGTTGTCCAATATACGGAACAGCGGCCCCATGATCAGATGAGTGTACAGAAAACGAAACTCCGTCGAATAGTACCAGTTCGTCGTGGCGAACAGCTTTCCCTCCTCGGCCAGAAGTTTCGAAAACATCATCTCCGCGGCCATATCCGAATCCAGCCAGTTTTCCAGGTAGAACGCATTCCAGAAAAACAGCGCCGCAAAAGCAATCCCCAGCACAAAATACGGATAAAATTTTCTAATCAGTCCTCTGTTTCCCGACATATTCCCCCCCGCTCCGGCTCACCGGCCGTTTCATGGCAATCCCCCAGACAGACACCAGATACCAGATAAACAATATCGGCAGCACCTGTTTGTAATCGATCGGAAGATTACTTTTCATCGTGTACCACAGCGTGTACAGAAATCCCATGTACAGCAGCAATTTCCATTGACTGTTTCGGTCGCTCTTCTGAAATCCCCACAGAAGGAGACTCCCAAGCAGCAGCAGGGGTAGTTCAAACAGTCCGTATCGATAATAATATTTCACAAGAAGCGGTCTCTGTTCTTTCATCCGCCCGTAATTCCAGGCGGTCAGGGACACCCCCCGCCCCTGCAGGTTCCTCTCCACCGTAAATGGTATCAGCAGATAATCCTTAAAATCCGTCACAATCTCCAGCACGGTCTCCCTGCTTCTGTCCATCAGGCACCGATATCCCATCTCCAGGCACAACAGGGTCGCCTTTCCACTCCCGTATGTCTCCCGCATGGAGGGGTAAAATTCCTTCTCCAGAAGATCGATCCGTTCGCTGACATCGATCGCCTCCTCCTCCGACAGAACCGCCTTCACCTCGTCGCTCCAGAAAAAGTAGTTCGTCGCAAAATTGGGCCAGACAAAGCGGGACACCGCGGCCGTCCCCGGATTATTCTCCCTGTATATCCTGCGCTGCTTTGGCAGCGCTGCGTTCAGCTCCGCATTGGTGAGAAAGATCACTGCCGCGGTGACAAAAACAGCCAGGCAGAACCTGCGCCGCCCCGCCGTCTTTCCCGCCTGTCCTCTTCCGATGGAGCGGGGCAGCACCGTCAGCAGTAAAATGCCTCCCAGCCACAGTCCATCCGGGCAGATGATCCCGTACAAAAAATAGGATATCAGCAGCCGAACCCCTCTCTCCCGGGCCATCCCCTTTTTCCGGATATCCACAACAAGCCCCAGCATCCACAAAAGAGCGGAGAGAGACAGGGACCAGGCCAGCTTTGCCAGATGCATCTGCAGAAAAAACGGCACCGTCAGAAGAAATGCGCACAGGTACCCCCGCGCGCGCCTGTCCTGCAATCCCATCTTTCCCAGAAAATACCACGCGGAGCCGGCCGCCGCGGCCAATTGCACCAGATAGAGGACTCCCGCCGGCAGAAAAGTGACGATATTTTCCGCGAATTTCTGTTCCGCCGTAAAACCGGTCACAAGATAAACACAGCCGAAAGCGATCTGCACCCCCATCAAGATATATAAAATCCAGACTATCGTTCTCCTCATCACTCTTGTCTCGTCGTCTCCCGCACCACATACTGCGGCGCATCATTCAGACTGATATAGATACGCCCGATATACTCTCCGATCAGCCCGAGCATCAGCATCATCATCCCCCCTATGAACATGATCGCCGCCATCGTGGAGCTCCATCCCACCGGCACCAGCGGATTGATCAGTTTCTTGACGACCGTATAGATGCCGTACAGGATTCCCGCCACAGCGCACAGTCCTCCGCAGGCCGTAGCCAGCCGCAGCGGCTTGATGGAAAACGCCGTAAAGCCGTTGAGCCACAGGCCGAAAAGCTTCCCCAGCGTATAGCCGGAAGTCCCTATCTCCCGCTCCCTGTGGGAAACTTCCACATTGGCAATATTTTTTGTTGTCCGAAGCACCAACCCGATCACATAGGGGTAGCTGTTGCGGTATTTCGTCATCTCATCGATCACAAACTTCCGCGCCGCAAAATAGCTGGAAATATACAGCTCCTTCGGCTTCCCCAGCATAAACCGGGTCATCAGCTCGTTCACTTTGCTCCCGAAATTGCGAAAAGCCGAGTGCTGCTTATGGACATATTTCGCATAGACCACATCGTAGCCCTCCTCCAGCTTTTCCAGCAGCTTGCCCGCCTCGTCCGCCGGCGTCTGTCCGTCGTCGTCCAGACATACCGTGATATCGCCGCTGCAATAACGAAATCCCGCCATCAGCGCCGCGTGCTGGCCGAAATTCCGGGAAAAGTTGATCCCCGTGATATTCTCGTCCTCCCGCGCCAGCTTTTTGATCACCTCGAAAGTATCGTCCCCGGGGAAATCGTTGACGAGAATGATCTCATAGCTGTATCTGTCCGACAAGGCGGACATGGTCTCTCTCAGTTCGTCCACCACACTGCCGATGGTCAGCGAGGAACGATAACATGGAATTATAAAACTAACCTTTTTCATCTGCTCTTTTCCTCTGGATTGATAAGTCCCATCAAGACAACATCGCGGTAGCCACCGTCAATGCACACTTCCTCCCTCAGATACGCCTCCCGCACAAAGCCCGCCTTCTCGTAACTCCGCAGCGCCGCCGCGTTGTCGGAAAGCGCCCTCAGCATGATCTTGTGCCATTTCTCCACCTCAAAGCCATAGCCGCAGGCGAGGCGGCAGGTCTCCGAGCCGATACCCTTTCCCACCGCATCGTCCTCCCCGATAAAAATACCGTACTCCGCCCTATGGTGCTCTCTGCTGATATCCCGGAAATAGACGCTGCCCACCGGCCTGTCCGTCCCTTTCTCGCAGATGATAAACTGGATCACCTCTCCTGTATTCACTTTCGTTTCGACCCAGGCGAGATGCCCTTCTCTCGTGAACGGCTTCTGATAGATGAAGTTCCTGCGCACTCTCGGATTGTTCCTCCAGCGCACGATCCGGTCCGTGTCCTGTGGGGTTATCGGGCGGAGATATATCTTTTCGCCCTGCAAATTGTTAAATCCTGACATAATTTATTTCCCGTAAAATTCCTTTATCTGCTCACAGATGTAATCCACCTGCTCCGATTTTAATCCATAGTACATCGGCAGTCTCGCCAGCCTCTCGCTCTCCCTCGTCGTGTACACATCCTCCCCGGAAAAGCGCCCGAACTTCTTCCCGGCCGGCGCGCTGTGCAGCGGAATATAGTGGAATACCGACAGGATCTCCCGCTCCTTCAGGAAGGACAAAAGCGCTGTTCTCTCCTCCAGATCCTTCGCCTTGATATAGAACATATGGGCATTGTGTGTACAGTGTTTTGGGATCACCGGCAGATCGATCTTTCCTTTCTCCGCAAGCGGCGTCAGCTCTCTTCTATAGTGTTCCCAACTGTTCATCCGATCTTCAAAAATTTCATCCGCCATCTCCAGCTGCGCATAGAGATAGGCCGCGTTCATGTCGCTGGGCAGGTAGGAGGAGCCGAAATTTACCCAGGTATACTTGTCGATCTGACCGCGGAAAAATTTGCTCCGGTTTGTTCCCTTCTCCCGGATGATCTCCGCATCCTCGATATCCTTCTCCCGTTGGATCAGCAGCGCGCCGCCCTCTCCCATGCTGTAATTTTTTGTCTCGTGGAAGCTGAAACAGCCGAATGTTCCGATGGTTCCCAGCTGTTTTCCCTTATAGGTGGACAGAATGCCCTGCGCCGCGTCCTCGATCACGGCCAGCCCATGCCGCTTCGCGATATCCATGATCGCATCCATCTCACAGGATACGCCCGCATAGTGGACCGGCACAATGGCCTTCGTCCTCTCAGTGATCGCCGCCTCGATCTTTGTCTCATCGATATTCATCGTATCCGGCCGGATGTCCACAAACACAGCCTTCGCCCCCCGCAGCACAAAGGCGTCCGCAGTGGAGACAAAGGTGTAGGAAGGCATGATCACCTCATCCCCCTCCCTAATGTCCGAGAGCAGCGCCGCCAGCTCCGTGGCATGTGTACAGGAAGTCGTCAGCAGGCACTTCTTCGCTCCGGTCCGCCTCTCGATCCATTCGCTGCACTTATGGGTAAACATGCCGTCCCCGCAGATCTTCTGCGCCTCCACCGCCTGTTTGATATATTCCATTTCCCGCCCTGTATAAGGCGGCACATTAAATCTGATCATTATTTTCTCCTCTTCCCGTTTACTGATACACCGAAAACATTCCGTTTCCGTAAGTCATCTCGTACCCCTGTTCCACCATATAGGTGTAGATCAACTCCCATTTATCATTCAGCTTATGGTAGGCTATCTCAGCCTCCGTCATCTCCGCGCCCTGGACCCACTGCTGCGGTCCCGCCCCCAGAATGATAAGGGGTCTCTCACCCGCCGCCTCCCCGGCGAGAAGTTTCTCCATATCCTCCTCCAACACTTCATAATGATAAGATGCCAGATCTGGCCAGGAAGTTGAAATCGCCGGCGGCATGTCCAGTATATAGGAGACAGCCGGTATCTGTCCATATAAAATGACACTTCTGTCGGAAAGTTTTTCCGTCTCCACATACTCCGTCAGCCCCTCGATCGCTTCCGCGAGAGGCGCGTTTGTCGTCATCCCCTTCAGTATAGCATTTTTTTCTATCCTTGTATCTCTTTTTTGTCCGCTCATACCATCCCGGAACGTAAATACCGCCCCGAACAGCAGACACTGAATGGACGTCACACCCAGAAATACTGCGAGCATCGATCGGACGGGAAACAGGGACATCTTTTCTCCCTTCCCGCGCATCCCCTTCCAGAATCTCAAAAAAACGGAAAGTCCGAAGGGAAAAACCAGAAACATATTGTTGATATTCGGGTACAGATGATTGTTGCTGCCCAAAGGCGTTATCGCGATGAGAATCATCGTCATCGACGATAACAGCTTTTCATTGCGGGTATATTTTCCTGAAAAGATCACATGGATCCCGGCGGCGATCACAAGTATCAAAAATACCGCCACCCACTGAAACATGCTCTCGTACGTGTAATATTTTACATTGAAAACGCCCAGTCCGTACCATCGGCGAAACAGCACCAGAATACAGCCGAGAAACGTCAGTTTTCCAAGCAGAGAGACCGCCTTTCCCGCCTCCCTTCCCCGCAGGAACCGATATCCCAGCGCGGAGACAAGACACCCGGCTGCCACCAGGAGCAGCATATGGATCAGCCACTTTGCGCTGTACTTATAATCCAGAAGCACTGTCAGCACCATGGAGAGAGCGCTGTAATCCGCCGCCTGGTCGGGCATCTGCATCAGCCGGGCGATCCCCCCGATGTACTCCGGGATCCCGTATTTCACCGCGATCGACAGAAGAACCGCGCCCGCTCCCGACAGATATCCTATCAGACAGATCCCCGTCTCCTGCAGCACGTCCTTGAAACGTTTTCTCTGCAAAACTCCATAGTACCACACCGACGCGATGAGAGCCGCCTCCGTCAGATTCGGGAAACGCACCAGCACGTTGATCCCCAACGCCGCCCCCGCCAGAAAGAGAAACCGCCTTCTCTCCCTCACCAGACCCAGGTACAAAATCACGATCCCCAGATTAAAAAACAGATACGTCATGTAATTGTAGAGGATCGTGGTCGGACACCAGCACAGACTGATCGCCAACAGCTCACCGAAAAATACGAGAAATCTGTCCAGGCGAACCACTTTTGTAAAAAATACGTACAGCGCCGCCGCCGTCGTGCTGACAAACAGCGCCGTATAAAAATTCAGGCCCATGAGTGTATCGCCGCCCGGAAGTCCCGTCAGGAAATGTCCGGTCACATTGCCCAGATAGGTTGAAAAAAGCCACATTGGATTCATGGACTCCAAAAACCGGTAATTTCCGGCGCTGTAAGCGCTGTCCGTCACCTCCACCCCCAGCCAGATATGCCGCAGCGGGTAGAGCGCCAGAACCACCGGGAAAAATACGGATATGAATTTTTTTGTTTTCTGTTCCTTACCGATCATAAGATCTCCATTTCCGGATAAAATATCATTTTTCCTGCACCGGACCGTTTACCCGGGCATCCGCCTTTCGCAGCGCCCGATCCAGTCTGCCGCCGGCAAACAGTCTCCCCGCGCCCTGAAAGAGCAGGCTCCTGAGATAATCCACGGCAAGTCCGATGACCATTACGGTCAATACCGCCCCCAGCCAGTGCAGAAGCAGCGATCCAGGCGAACCGCACCGGTCCGCCCCCAGCCAGAAGGGCCACTCATAGCGGACATTGACCTGTTCATGGAGCAGGTACACACCAAAGCTGCAGGGGGCAATCCCACAGATAAACTTCGCAGCCCAGGGTCTCTTCCCTTCCGCCTCCCTGTTTTTGAAAACGTAGAACAACGCCGTCGCCGCGCCGATCGTCAGCAGGTGATTGTAGCCGTAGGCCGATTCCATAAAATTCTCAAACTGCCCCGTCACCAGATAAGCGCCGCGGATCAGCATGGTCAGCAGGTACATCCCAAAGCAGGACAGAGTATAGCACAGGATCGCCCTCCCCCTCTTCTCCAGAAAAGGGATCCCGTAAAGTCTGATATAGGCGGCGATCAGATAAACCACCATAAACCAGTAGGCATCGTACCCCAGATTATCTAACTCCAGCCGCACCGGGATCACGGTCTTGCTGAGAGACTCCATGATAAGCAGCAACACGATGGCCCCCCGCAGCTGCCTCTTCCCCATCCCCCGCACCGCCGCATTCAGCACCGGCGTAAACAAAAACATCAGCACGTAGGCCGACACAAACCAGTAGTGCAGCATATTGGTGGGAAAAATACACTGCAGTATATTGTAAAAGGTGATCTCACCCGGGGAAAGCACCCCTGTTATCACCAGAAACACCGGTAACAGGCAGGTATAAAACATGACCTGCAGCACGAGGGAGATCACACGCCTGCAGCGAAATCCCGTCTCCACCAGAAAATACCCGCTGATCAGCACATAGACGTCCACCGCCGCGATGGAAAAGCTCTCCAGAATCCACGCCAGATGTCCCTGCGGGGAGAGAGGGCCCGTCAGCTTTTCCAGAAGCTCCCCCTTGGCCAGATAGTGCAGAGACACCACCATCGCCATCGCCAGCAGGCGCAATATTTCTATATTGACCATACGCTTTTTATGTTGTTCAGCCATCTGTTCTCTCCCGGATAATGTAGCGCGGGCGCCCCTTCACTTCCTCGTAGATCCGCGCCAGGTAATGCCCGATAATGCCGAGGCTTATCATAATGAAACCTCCGATAATCAGAATCAGCAGTATCACTGTGGTAAATCCCTCCACTGCGCTCCCCGCCAGATACTTGATCAGCGTCTGCAGAGCGAGAACGATGCTGAACAGGATGGAGATCACTCCCATCATCGTTATCATCTGCAGAGGTATCGTGCTGAAAGAAGTCACATTGGAGACGGCATACCGGAGCAGACTCCGGAAAGACCATTTGCTGCTGCCGTAGGCGCGCTCCTGCACCTCATACTCCACTTTCGCAGAACGAAACCCCACCCAGAAAGACAGCGCTCTGAAAAAGGTATTGCGCTCCCCCAGCCCCAGCAGCACGCTCACCACTTTCCGGTCCAGCAGTTTAAAGTCCGAGGAAGAACGCATGTCCATCTTCATCATCTTGCTCATGATCCCGTAAAAAATCCCGGCGGACATGCCGTGGAAAATGCTCTCCTTCCCCCGGCTTTTCTTGATACCCTCCACCACCTCATAACCTTCCTGCCAGAGTTCATACATCCCCGGAATCACTTCCGGGGGATGCTGCAGATCGCAGTCCATCACGATACAGGCGTCTCCGAGAGCCAGCTCCAGCCCCGCAAAGATCGCTGCCTCCTTCCCGAAATTCCGGGAAAACTCCGCCCCCCGCACTCTGGCATCCCGCTCCGCCAGCCTGCGGATCTCCCCGTAGGTGCCGTCGGTGGATCCGTCGCTGATAAATACCAGCTCATAGGGAATCTCTTTGCCCACCAGTATCCCGGAAATCGTCTCCGCAGTTCTCTCGATATTTTGTTTTTCGTTATATGCCGGTATGATAATCGATAACATTTTTATTATTCCGTTTTGATATAGAGGACCCCGTCCACCACTCTCATACATCCTTCCTCCGGGAAACTGTTCAACTCCTGGTACTCTCTCGTCGTATAGATCCGTTCCATCTCCTCATCCGGCACCAGCTCCATCGTAACTCCCAGATAATGCTTCATAAAAGCCTGATAGTTCGTGTCGGTGTAGATCAGATAATCCCCGGTCATACCGATCATGCTGCCGGTCACCTCCCCGGTGATGTCCGTCTGCGGCAGGTTCTCCCTGTTCTGCACCCCGATCATTGCCACCGGCATCCCGGTGTGATACCCTTTTGTCTGTTCCATCCTGTCCGCCAGCCGGAGGCAGTAGGCGTAAGTTTTCTCGTACTTTTTCTGCAGATTGGAGTAGGCGATATTGTCCGTCACCCCGTAATGCAGGATCAGCGCCATCGACGATACGACCACGGCCCACTGCGCTATCATGTTGCCGATCACCGCCGGCTTTTTCCTCACCTGGGGATCTCTGCGGTGCAGCGGCGAAAACTGTCCAGAAAGCTCCGACTGCATAAAACCGTAGCGCAGCAGAAACGCCAGCAGCAGGATCGGGCACAGGCACCACTGATACCGCATCAGCAGATGATAGGTCACCTCCGGCGAGATCAGCAGAATCACATTGAAAGAAACCGGAAGAAACACCACCGACACCAGACAGATCGGATAAAAATACCACTTCCCGTAATACTTTCTCCGGATGATCATCCGAAGCAGCAAAACCGCGGCAGTCACAGCGAGCACTCCCATCGCGGCAAGAGATATCGTATTATTATACAACACTTTACCATTTCCTGTAAATGCAAGGAAGTCCCGATAAATATTCTGCAGTTTTTCGGCCAGGGACAGACCGTTCCCGCCTGCCATTCCGTTTATCCCCTGGTAGGTGTCCAGCACCTTTCCCTGTATCTTTAAAAGGATCTGCAGGATCCCATAATAAAGTCCTGTGCCGATCAGCCCCATGTACAGATAGCGCAGCATATTTTTTACTTTTCTCCCCACAGAGACCTCACTGAGCGCAGCCATCAGGCAGCCGTAGATGCTGAGCAGGATCGCAAAGGACAAATAGGACTGATAGGTTCCCATGCTGAGCGCCAGACAGATTCCGCCCGGAATAAAGCCCCGCTCGTATCTCTTTGTGAGCATCACCGCCCAAAAGACAAGACTAAGCGCCAGCATATAGCCGTCCGCCGTGAAAATGTAGGCATATGTGGAGGCAAGCGCCGGAAAGCTCACCAACAGCCCTGCGATCAGTATGACCCCCGGCTCACTTTTGATCTCCAGAAACTCCACCAGCGCCGCCGCGCCAAGCCCCAGAAAAAACAGGGAAAACAATCCTATGACCCAGGGCAGGGCAAAATAGGAAGAGATGCCGCAGGCGATCATCAGAAACCATCTCCCGGAGGTGATCATATTCTGATCAAAATACATGCTGGCCAGTCCGTCATGGTTCGGAAAGTCTCCCGCCATCACCGGAAAATGTATTATGATCCCCAGAATAAACACAGTCCAGAATGCCGTTTTCCACTCTTTTCGTATGTTCGCTTTCAGATCATTCCATACCTCTGCAGGTGTTCTCATTTGTTATCCCTCTCCGACAGTTCCCCAATCTTTTCCGCAAGAAAACGAGCGTAGAACTGTCTTCCCTCATTTCTCAAATGCATACCGTCTCTCGTGTACTGCATCACATTGGATTCATCGATACCAATTTCATAGAATACATCGACTACATCCAGTCCGTATTCTTCTGCAATCCTTTTCTCCAGATCGGCATACTCATCCAATGTTCCCCCGCCAAAATCTTCTTTCAGGCAATTTTCCCGTTCGGCCAGATGGCAATACAACGGCGTCACCAGCACGATTTTCAGATCGGGATACGCTTCCCGCAACAGTTCTATCGCATATCGCAATGCTCCGCCATATGTGTATATATCAGTCGGATCTTCCGGATTATCCAGCTTTCTGCCCGCCGTATAATCATTAGCCCCAAACTCCAACAGAAGAATGTCCGCTTGATTGAAGTCAGCTACCGCAAGCTGTTCCAACGTTTCCTCAAAATAGTCTGCCTTGACCCTGCTCGCCGCTATATCCGCCTTCAGAACGCCAAAGTCTCTGTAACAGACAGCTTCCGTCAATCTGCACAAACTCAACGACTCATCGTTATAGGAATATCTGTCGGCATTTTCCCCGACACTGGCGCAGTTGCCGCCGAAGGCCGCATTCAACATCGTCATTCCGGAATATTCCTCAAAATAGACATGTATCGGTCCGTCTTCCCTCTCCTTTCCGATGATGCTGTCCCCCAGCGCTATCACATCCCAATGCCGATCCTCTGTTCCCGCATCCACATTCCGATAACCGAAATACAGAAGAAAGGCACAGATCACACAGGCCGCGGCGATGCTCCCTATTTGTTTAAAGAACTCTTTTTTTCCCAAATCTTCTATTCCCTTTTCCTGTTGATAGATCACTCTGTCCGGCTTTCACGCTGACTGCCGGGGGTGTTCTTACCCCGCTCAGATCAGGAGAAGTTCTCCGGCCAGCCTCTCAGCGCCCTTTCCGTCCACGATCGTCCGCACCGCCAGGCTGGTCCTTTCCCGCAGACCCCTCTCTCGGCATAGCACTTCCACTTCTCTCTCCACAAAATCAAGCACCCTCTCCGGCGCCGCCGAGAAATCTCCGGCGTTCATCACCGGCGTCATTTTGCCAAAAGCTTCCATATTCCTGCGCTGGTTCTCCGCAAAATAGAATCCCACGGTCGGCACGCCGACGCTGCAAAGTTCATACAGCGTACTCCCCGCCGCGGAAACGGCAATATCGCAGCGCCTCATAAGTTCTGACATGCCTGTCACATTTTTATGTACGCGCAGCGCTCTGTTTCCGACCGCAAGGCTTTCCAGTTCTTCCGTGTCCGGATGACAGGGTCCGCACACGATGTGCCAGATAAGCGGCGAATCTTTTTTCCTCACGATCCTTTTCGCCATGCCGAGCGCCATATGGCAGCTGTCCCCCCCGCCGGTGGTGAGCAGAATGTCCTTTGCCTCCTCCCTCACCTCATAGCCGCCTTTTCTAAACTCCCCGCGCAGCGGCGCATACTCGCACCCCAGAAAAAGCTTTGTCCTGGCGGGGTAATCCCTCTCATATCCTAGAGTTTTGCCATAAATATTGTAATTAACCAGACCATCGCAGGGATAAACCGCCTTTTTTTCGTCATCCATCAAGATCACTTTCGCGGAAAGCCCCAGATTTTTCAGGTAAAATTCAGTCACAAAATAGCTGTCCACCAGAATCCTCGGTTTCTCCGCCTGCCCATCCCCCATAAACAGAGGCATGAGCTGCGGAAGTTCCACTTCCATCTTATCATAGTAAGTAAACAGGATCTTCGCCGTAAATCCCCTCTCCTCAATCAGTTTCACCGGCCTGTCGTCCGCCGTCAAAAACAGGACCTCCTCCCCCTGTTCCCGCAGTTTCTCCGCTATCGTCAAACAGCGCATTATATGCCCCATGCCGATTTTTTCGTTGCCGTCCGCTCTGATATAAAACATTCCGTCTCTCCCGCATACTCTCTAACCGTCCAGCCCCAGCTCATCCTCCCGCTCTTCCATGCCTTCCACATACGCGAAACGCATGGGGGTTCCCTTCTCCAGATCCAGAACTGCCCTCTTTCCCAGTATCTCCTCAAAATACTTCGTGTGCAGCCCGAAAGCGGGACGGATCGAGCGCATATTCTCCGGTGTAAAACACTCCCCCGCTCTGATGTCCTTTGTCACAAAGAGCGAACGGGAATGCTCCCTCTCCCTCCTCTGTTTTTCCGACAGTTCGTATGTCTCTGCGCCCAGCGCCTGTTCCACGATGCGAACTCCCTCGCACATTTCCTTAAACTCCTCCGGTTCCATGGAGAAAGCCGCGTCCGCTCCGCCGTCCGCCCGCTTAAGCGTCAGATGTTTTTCAATGACGCAGGCTCCGAGGGCCGCCGCCCCGAGGGCCGCCTGGTGACCCATCGTATGATCCGAGAGCCCGATTGGGCAATCGTAGGTCCTCGCCATCGCAGGAATCATCCGCAGATTCACCGTATCGAAGGGCGCCGGATAGGCAGAGGTGCATTTCAACAGGATAATCTGATCATTTCCCTCCTCCCTGCAGGTCTCTACCGCCAGGCGAATATCCTTCTCATAAGATACGCCTGTCGCCATCAGAATCGGTTTCCCAAGCCTCGCTATTTTTCGCAGCATCGGGATATCGTTCATCTCAAAGGACGCTATTTTATAGCAGGGCACGTCCATCTCCTCCAGAAAATCCACCGCGGAATGGTCGAAAGGCGCGGAGAAGAAGAGCAGTCCCGCCTTTTTTGCCTCCTCCTTCAATTTCGGCTGCCACTCCCAGGGCGTGTAGGCTTTCTCATAGAGCTTATGCAGCGTGGTTCCGTCCCAGAGCGTTCCCTGCGTGATCTGAAACCACGGCTTATCACTGTCGATCGTGATCGTATCCGCGGTATAGGTCTGTATTTTGACCGCGTCCGCTCCGGCTTCCTTCGCCCGGTGAATGATCTCCACCGCCCTCCCATAGTCCATGTTATGGTTGGCGGACATCTCCGCGATGAGCAGAGCCGGATGTCCTGCCCCTACTTTTCTTCCCGCTATCCCGATCTCTTTTCTCATTACAACACCACCACTCCTTCGATCCATTCCTTCAGCTCCGTCAGTAAGTGCACCGTCACATCCGCGCCGTAACCCTCTTTCGCCTCTCTCCACATATGCAGTCCCTCCGGTCTGATGATCCGCACGGTCTTCATCCCCAGCTTTCTCGCACCGATAAAATCTTTCAGCGGATTATCCCCGATATATACCGCCTCCTCCGGTCTGCACCCCAGCTTCTCCAGGCAGTACACGTAAACGCCTTTATCCGGCTTTCTCAGCCCCAGGTCATAGCTGGCAAGCACCACATCGAGCCTTCTGTCAAGTCCCAGCGCCTCTATCTTGTTTCTCTGCACCGCCGCATTTCCATCGGTGATCAGTCCGGTTTTGATCTCTCTGTCTTCCAGCCAGCTGAGGAGTTCCTCCCCGTCCGGGTAGAGCTCCAGCACAGGCCTGGTCTCGCGGTATATTTTTACCAGTTCCTGCACCGGAATATCCACATCATACCGCTCGCAGAGCCGGTTGAATATCTCTCCTCTGCCCTCCTGCTCCATCAGTTCTATCATCTGCCCGAACAGCTCCTCCTCGCTCTCCCCCGGGAGTCCCTGACCGCTTCCAGGCTTTCTCTTCGCGGACAAATATCCCGCCATTGCCTTCGCCACGCTCCGAAAGGACTGATCCACAAAATCCCGTTCCCGATATAACGTATCATCCAGATCAAACAACACTGCTCTCAACATCATCTCTCTCCATCTTCATACACTGCCTGGGTGTAGCGCAGCATTATCAATTCCTTTATCTCTCGCTCCCTGAAATCCGTCAGGTCCGGCTTTTCCTCCCCTTTCAGACTCCCGCCTGCCGCTCCCGCCGCAAAACTCTCCCCCATCCGTTTCAGCGCCGCAGCATAGTCCGCTCCCGCCGCAAAGGCGAGCGGCACCCCGCCGCCGAACCTGGGATTGATCTCGATGAATTGGAGTCTCTGCTCCGATTCCTCCCAAAAACACTGTATGGTCATCGGCCCGCAGACGCGCCCTTCTCCGTTCAGGGAACGCAGCAGTCCCTCCGTCCCCTCCATGACACGCCTCTGCAGATCCACCCTGCTCTTAGTCACTTCGCCGGAGCGCACTTCCAGCCTGATCCGGGGCACAATATAGA
This sequence comes from uncultured bacterium, assembly GCA_947643595.1. Classification (GTDB taxonomy): domain Bacteria; phylum Bacillota; class Clostridia; order Lachnospirales; family Lachnospiraceae; genus 1XD8-76. Next base: position 47,818 of record CANRWP010000008.1, read on the forward strand.
CCGGCTCGCCATAAAAGTCGCAGAGCACATCTATAGTATACTCCTTTCCCCGCGCACATCTCTGCACCAGGGCGTTCTCCACATAGCCATAAAAAAACTCCAGCTCCCTCCTGTTTTTTGCAAAAAAGATTCCTTCGCTCCCCATTCCGTCCGCAGGCTTCACGATCAGAGGAAACTCTGCCTGTTCTCCCCCTATGACCGCTTCCACCTCGCTGTCGGACAGCGTCTCAGGGGCCGGAATATCATACTTTTTAAAAAAGGCTGCCGTTTTTCTCTTGTCATTGCAGATCTCCGTCACCGACTCCTCCGACAGGACCAGCTTTACGCCGATCTTCTCGAATTTGTCCCGCACGGCGTTCAGAATCTCAAACTCCGGCTCATAGAGCGGCACCAGCAGAGAAACCTTCTCCTTCCCACAGACGGCCAGAAGTTCCCTCACATAGCCCTCCTCCCTGCACCGCGGCACCCGATAAAAGGCATCCACAAAAGACTTTGCGGGATTCTCCGCGGAAGCGTCCACTCCGATCACCCGAAAGCTGCTTTTCAGATGTCCGATCAACTCTATTCTCTTTCCGATCGATGTCAGCAGTAAATTCATGCGTTCTCCCCGATTTTTCCTGTCATCGCCTGGTATTTGATCTCCGCGATCTGCCAGTCCGATTCGTTGTCGATATCCTGCACTTCCATCTCGCTCACCACATAGGGCAGGATCTTTCCCAGCATCAGCTTTCCGTTCTTCCGAAAAGCCTCCGTCTTAAAGCAATAGAACTGTCCCACATCATGATACTCCTTCTCCAGATCCTGGGATCTGCTGTCAATATATTTCACATTTCCAAACTGCAGCAGTCCGTCTCTGATCACCATGGCCCGTTTCGGCGGATAGGAAAACTCCACCACCGGGATCAGAGTATCCGCGTCTCCCTCGAGAAGCCTTTTCGCCGCCTCCCGCAATTTGTCCGCCGTCACAAATGGCGCTGTCGGGTAGATACAGCAGCCAAAATCAAACTGCTCCCCCCGCTTCTCATACTCCTGCAGCACCTCCAGCAGCACATCGTTTGTCCCCGCAAAGTCTCCGGAAGTTTTCTCGCTGCGGTAGAACGGAACCTTCGCCCCATACTTTTTCGCCAGCTCCGCAATCTCCTCGTCCTCCGTCGACACCATCACCTCGTCAAAGATTCCGCTGGAAAGCGCCGCCTCTATGGAGTACGCCATAATCGGTTTCCCCAAAAACGGTCTAATATTCTTTCTCGGTATTCTCTTGCTGCCGCCCCTCGCGGTGATAATCGCCACTTTTTTCATTGTACTCTCCGTTCTCTCACTGTTTTTGTCTGTCTCTCAGGATAAAAACCACACATCCCGCAAACGCCAAAATGCTCACCGCCGTCAGCGCGTACCATATCCCGTCCGCTCCGTTCAACTGCAGCCCGGAGGCGAGCACCGGAAGAGGCGCCTCCTTCCCCTCCCCGGCAAGCGGAACCCAGAGTTCTTCCCCCGTCTCAACCCTGACAAAGTCATAATAAAACAGCAGATTCGCTGCCAGATAGGACGAGCAGAAGCAGCCGCACCCCGCCAGGCCCAGTCCGTAGATCTTTCCATAAAAATCGCCATACTTTTTCTTCGCCATCTGATAGGTGAGACAGCCCAACACCGAGAAGGCCAGAAGTGCCGTCTGCAGGAAATGCCAGGGACTCTGTATCATCGACACGAGAGAAGACATAAGTCCCGACCATTTCAGGATGGAATCCCAGGGAAAACAGAGCGTTCCCAGGAAGCAGGCGGCCAGACCGATTCCGAGAGCGGCAAAACCTTTTCTCTTCTCCTTTCTTTCAAAAGAATCCCCATAGACAAATACCAGATAACAAAACGCCATAATTATCACAAGAAAGACCAGACCCAGCCCTACCGGAGCCGCTCCGCTCACTCCCTGCGCACCAAATTCATAATTACCGCCGGCCTGATAAAAACCCATAAAAAGCTGAACGATCTGAACGCCTCTCTCCTGGATCGGCACTCCAGACACCGGGTTGACCACGAAACCTCCGATCCTGATATACTGCAGTATCCCATAGAGATAGTTGAGGTTCCACAGTAAAAACGAGGCGGCGCACAGCCCGATCTGTCTCCACATTGCGGAATTGTTCAACCTTTTAAAATAGATCGCCGCCAGGACAAACACCGACAAAACCGTTATTGCAAAGCTCAGTATATGGCTCCGCAGTATCCCGGATAACCCCAGGGAAAGCCACACCCAGGCATACCTGCCGTCTTCATCCTTCTGTCTCAACACCATGCAGATTCCCGCCAGCGCAAAGGGAAGAAAGGCTAACGCCAGCACCTCTCCCAGCTCAGCCTCCGCGTAGAGAAGAAACACCCGGTAGATCGACATGGTATACAGAGCGCTGCCCAAAAGCCCTGTCGCATCGTCCAGGAAGATTTTTCGAAAAGCCGCATAGGAGCCGAAAGCCGTCAGAATATTGATCAACACCAGAAATATTCGATAGCTCATCTGTACATGGAGACCGGCCAGCCTGAAAAGTGCGGGAACATACAGAAATGTGTCTCCATAAAAGAACGCGAAGGAAAACCCCTTCGGCTCGATCCAGTTCGGTTTTGCCCAGAGCAAAATCCCCGACTCTCTCAGCCCGTCTTTCAACGCCTCGATCCGCAGAAGCTGATATGGCAGGTCGGTGCCGGCCAGCAAAAAATCCGTAAAAAGCGGCAAAGATACCAAAAAAGTAAGCAGCAGGCACACCAGCATCCCATTCGTTTTATTCTCATCCCATTTTCTGTTTTTCATTTACTTTCTTCCTCCAGACGCCGCTTTTTTCTTCCACAGAACCAAAAACATAACATTCCCAGCCATAAAATGAGAGAAACCGCATTTCCGGCCTTCCAGTAACCTTTCCCGACGAAATCCACAGCGATATTCCCCGCATATCCGGGAGGTATTTCTACCCTCAACACATTGTTCTCTCCCGCCGACACCGTCAGCTCCTCCCCTGTCTCCTCACAGACTGCCAGATAACCCGGATAGTGCAGGAGATTGCATTCCACATAGCTCGCGGCATCCCGCTCGTTCTCACAGTAGAACTCCACATGTGCATTTCTCTTCTCATAATTCTGCAGTCTCACCCCCGCCCCCGCAGAAGCCCTTGTGTAAGGCAGCTCAGAGGTATCCGTTTCCGCCGGAAGATACTCGCCATTTCCGATCATTCCCGATCCCATGGCAGCCGCCTCCCTGAAGTTTGACCAGCTGCACCCCTGTATTTCATGATTCAGGTAAAAGCTGCTGCCAAATACGGTCAACAGCAATATCGAGACCGCAAAGCATTTGCCCTTTTTCCTCTTTTCATCCCGCCTGAGCAGCGCATATAAACCGCATCCCAAAAAACTCAGGGAGATCGTCACCATCGTCAAAAAACGGTACGGAAACTGGATACTGTATATCACTCTCTTAAATCCCTCGGAAATTTCACTGAGCGCATCCCAGGGAAAAATATTCAGGCTCATTGCCATTGCCAGGACACCCATTATGGCGGCAGCTCTTATCCCTGGATATTCCGGAAAATCCTGCAGCCTTTTTCCGTCTGTACCCTTTGCCCAAAAATAAATAAAACAGAAGAATACCGCCGCCAGCGCTATCCCCATGCCATAAGCCCTGACATACTGCATCCCCGACACATACATGTAGGAGGACCATCCCCTCCAGGGGAAAAACCAGAAGAGCTGTGCAGGGTAGAGCCCCAAAATCTGGATCGGATTTCCCACGGCAAATACATTCAGATTCCCATGCAGAGAATAGTCCAAAAACGGGATCAGATACCATAAGCTGAGCCCCACCGCCAAAAGCGCCGCCTTTACAAAGGCCAAAAAAGTGCTCTTGCGGAAAAAGCGTTTCCAGAGCAGCAGACAGAGTATCACCGTAAACACCGTCACAAACTCCAGGCTCAACACATGAGAATACAGTACTCCCATATAACCAAACGCCAGAACGAACACCGTCTTTTTCTCTCTGACCGTCTCTTCCTTCTCCGAAAACACTCTCACCAGCCCCCAGCATATCACAGGCAGGAACATCATGGCGATAAACTCTCCGATCGCCATCCTGTCATATACATTATAGAGCCTGTAGACAGACAGCGTGTACACCGCACTTCCAAAAAGACCGACCCGCCTGCTCCCAAATATATTTTTAAAACTGAGCCAGGAGAGCAGTGTCGTCAACAGATTGATGAGCGCAATATCCGCTTTCATACAGAATGAGAGGTCAAATCCTATCAGCCGCAAAAATGCGGCCGGCCACAAAAATACTTCCGGATACATGACAGACATCGGATATCCCATGCCGTACAGGCAGTAAGATTCCATTCTCGCCGGGAAATTTCCAAGCTCCCACTCTCTCGCGATACCCTCTATTCTGTTCAAATGAAAGTACACATCGTCCCCCAGAGGAAAATAATCCGTCAGCAGATTAGCGCAGGAAAGCAGAAAAATCACAGACAGGCCAAACAGTACCTCCCTCTGCTCTTTTCCCGGCCTCTCTCCCTTTCTGAAAACCACAAAATAAAGCAGAACATCCGCCGGCAGAAAGAAAAACAGCAGAAAGAAAAGTCCCATCCCGTATTCCTGCCTTGTGTGCACGACCTGAAAATCCGTTACCGTGAGCGCCCCCTCCCCGGTATACAAAATCTCCGCTTTCAGGTCATCCACCTTCTCCCACAGCATAAAGCGGTAGGAAACCTCCTTTTGTATATTGGAGGGCCGCAGAGATACCGTATTTTCCCGCAGCCTCCGGTACCCCGCCTGTCCCGAGGATACTCTGCTTATCTGTTCGCTGTCCGCATCGTACTCTATCCGTACTTCATATACTCCTTTTTCCAGATCAGGCAATTCCATAGAGAGGAACACTTTATCCGGCAAAGCAGTATCCTGGTCAATATAATAGACTCCCTCCGCCGGGCTTTCCCCGCCGTACAGCCGCAGCGTCCGATCACCGACGCCGTATATTTCCTTTTCTCCGGCCATCCCCTTAAAACAGAACAATGCCGAAAACAGCTGAATCAGTACTAACGCAGCCAACACTATTCTTTTTTTCTCTGTAAGCCATTGTTCCATCTTATCGTTCCGTTCCGCCACCAATATTCCGGGCATTTTTCCTGAAACAGTAAATCAAAAATACGCCCCAGGACATCGCCGTCACTGCCTCCGCCGCCCGCCAGTACCACGGACTGACAAACGATGTATCTATCGTTCCCCGATAGCCGTCCGGGAGTTCCACGCGCACCACATGATTTTCCCCGTCGGTAACCGCAAACCGTTCTCCCGTCGCCACGTCTTTCGCCTGATATCCTCTGTAATACAATAACGGCAACTCCACATAGGCCGCCCCGCCGCCGTCCGCACACACAAGCTCTATCTCGATCCCCGCATGGTCTTTTTGAAAACTCCGCACCTCCACTGTCTCCGGATGAATTATCCTCCCCGCCTTCAGCAGGCTTTCGTCTGTTCCAAGGGGCAGATATTCCCTGCCGGAAAGATAGGAATTTCCAAAAGCGTTCTCCTCATATATTTTATAGAAGGACGCATTCGCCAGCAATACGCTGAAAAACATTCCCGCCACAAGAAAGAGCGTGGATATCGCTATTCCCGCGTAAATCCATACATTTTTCCAGCGGCCGCCCTCCTTCTCGATCAGCAGTATATAACCTCCGACCAGCGAAAGAAAGACAGCGGCGATCACATAGATCCGTGTGGGATACTGCAGCGCCGATACGCCTTTCTCCATAAAGCCGCCGAGCCCCTGCAGCCTGTCCCAGGGAAAATACACGGTCGTCATAAAAAGCGCCAGTGCGGAGAACACCGCCGCAAAAATCCCCAGAGACTTCATTGCCCCCTTCTCCTGCTGCCTGATCCGCCCTGTCAGGCAGAGATATCCGTAATAAAACAGTCCGATCAGCAGGCCGGCCCCTATCGTAAACGGAATCTCGCCCTGCATACCGGCAGATACGTCTCCGTCCCCCGCCCCCGGTATCGCAAATATACCGAACAGCTGCGGCAGAAGACTGCCATACCCCTGTATCGCCCGGGTGTATACCTGTTCCCCGGTGATGATCAGTTTCTGCGTTGTCATGAAATCCAAAAACGGCACGATAAACCAGAGATTCAGCAGAACTATGCCGAGAAGCGCTTTCCCGATCTCCAGAAGCGTCTCTCTCCGAAACACTCTCCTTATAAATACGATACCTGTCAACACGCTGAACACCGCCGCCATCTCGCAGGTCAGCACGTGACTTTGAATAATGCCCGTCACGCTGATCACAAGTAAAATCCATATCTTCTTATAGTCCCTGCCTTTCCCGTCCTCCGCCAAAAGTCTCCAGACGCCCAGCGCAAACAACGGCAGAAACATCACAGCCGTATATTGTCCCAGATGATCTTTTAAATAGATCGTTGCCAGCCGGTAAATATTCAGCGTGTACAGCGCCGCAGAGAAAAGTCCCGTCAGCCGGCTTTTAAAGATTCTGCCAAAACTCTCACAGGCGATCACCACCGTCCCCACATTCACCAGAAATTTGTAGATCAAATAAGCCGCGCCGACCGGAAATCCCATAATGCGCAGAAAAGCCGGAATATAGAGGAATGTATCACAATAGAAAACTCCCGTGGCATAGCCGTAGCCCTGCAGCCAGTTCGGATGGATCCGCACTGGAAACTGCCCCGCCAAAAGGGCGTCCTTCGTCCCTTCCAATCTTTGCAGATGACCATTCAGATCAGCCGAGGCGATCTCATAGCCGGTAAGAAGCGGTATGGAGGATACTATCACAAGCACTGCCATGCCGAAAAAAATGCCGCGCCTCTCCAGCTCCTTCTCCGGGGGATCATTACCAGTGTTTTTTTCCTTTCGGTAAAGTGATATATCCCAAATCACAAAACAGGTCAGAAAAATCACAAAGAACATTCTAGCGCCCGCATTTGTCTCCATAACAGCTGCATTCCGTATGGTCACTTCACTGGACTCGTCGCAGACGATCCGGAGCCTCAGAGAATCCGTATCCTCCAGCAGCCAGAAATACATGTCCGTCTCTGTCAGACCGCTGTACAGCATACAGGCATTCGCCAGGAGCCCGTCGAAAGACAGACCGTCCGCCTCCACACTCCAGGCGTTCAGCATATCATCCTGCGTCACATAGGAAAGGCGCGCTCTATAAACCCCAGGGCTCAGCGATATATTCCCGCTGTTCCAGGCCGTACGTCCATCCTCCTGCTGCGCGCTCACAAACGCGCTGCTCTCCATATTCCATATTTTATCTTTCCCAAACAACCCGGCAATACAAAGAAGTAACACCATGAGCTGCAGAGGCAGTATCCATTTTCTTTTCATCCGTTTTCCAACTCACGCCCGCAGTCTTTTTTTCCAGCCTCTCACTGTATTCAACGCAATGTAATAGCAGTAAAACCCAAGATTGCTCTTCTGGTGGAGGGCTGCCAGCCTTTTCTCTTCCTCCCCGATTTCCTTCTGATAATAGGGATTATCCTGAAAATCCGGAAAATATTTTTTCATCCCATCCCGAAGTTCGGCCAAAAAGGACAGCTTTCTGTGCTTTACCCCGGACATATAGGAGAACAGCGTCGTTATATAATAGATCTCCGCAAACCGGAACTCTATCTCCGGCCGATATTCTGTCAAAAATCCCCGGCTGCTGCACTCCATCACCATCAGCTCCCCGGCCTTCATCCTGTCTCTGCATTTCTCCTCCGAAATATAGTGCACCGTGGAGACATTGTGCTGATAGTAATAATATAATGGCTCATTGATTTTTTCAAAACGCCTGCAGTACAGCATCCAGACCGTTCCGGCGCAGTTGTCCTCATAAAAAATACCCTCCGGAAAGTTCAATCTGTTCTCCCTGATCATACTGCCCCGGTATACTTTTATCACCATACTGCCCGGGCGCATCACAAGCTTTCTATGCCGATCCTCGTCGCAGATTCCCGTCTGTTCATCACTGTTGTTCTGAACGACTCTGCCGATCTCCATTGTGTGCTCAGACACCAGCGAGTAATCGCATCCGACTACATCCGCTCCCGTCTCCTCAGCTTTCCCGATCAGTTTCTCATAGAAATCCGGCGTCACCCAGTCGTCGCTGTCCAGAAATCCGATCCACTCCCCGCGGGCGATCTTCAGTCCCTCATTTTTTGCCCCGCCCTGCCTCTTATTCTCTCCATAATGGATCACCCTGAATCTTTCCGGATAATCCCTCTCATAGCGCTGCAGTATTTCCAGGGAACCGTCCGTGGAAGCGTCGTCCACAGCGATGATCTCCAATTCCCGCATTGTCTGACACAGCAGACTGTTCAGACAGTATTCCAGTTTTCCGCCCGCCTCCATATTGTAGACCGGCACGATCACGCTGCATTTCATTCTCTGTACCTTCCTCTGTTATGCTCCTGCTGTTTTACTTTTTTTCCAGCACCGCTTTCCCATTCTCGACCCGGTAGATCATATCGCACTTCTCGATCGTCTGCAGTCTGTGGGCTATAATGATCAATGTCTTTCTCCCGTGCAGGCTGTTGATCGAATCCATGATCGCCGCCTCCGTGTCGTTGTCCAGAGCGGAGGTCGCCTCGTCCAGGATAAGTACCTCCGGATCATAGTAGAGCGCCCTGGCGATGCCGATACGCTGCCTCTGTCCCCCGGAAATGCGGATCCCCCTCTCTCCGATGCTCGTGTCAGCGCCCTCCGGCAGGCCTCTCACAAACTCGTCGAGCTGCGCTTCCTTCAGCACCTCCCAGAGCCTGTCCTCATCGATCTCCTCCTCCGCGATGCCGAACGCCACGTTTTTTCGGATCGTATCGTCCAACATGAAGATCATCTGCGGGATATACCCCACGTTCTTCAGCCAGCTTCTGTAATTTTCTTTGATGCTGACACCATCCGCATAAACGCCGCCGGTCTTTATCTCCAAAAGTCCCAAAAGAATATCCACCACCGTCGTCTTTCCCGCGCCGGAAGTACCCACGATGCCTACCGCCGCCCCCACGGGGATCTCCATATTCGCATGGTCAAAGATAAGCGGTTCCGAGTTCGGATAACGGTAAGTGATATCCCGCAGCTCAATGCTCTTTTTCACCGGCAGTTTCTCCTTCGCCACCTCCGCAAAACTCATATCCGTATTCTTTCCGGATATCTCATCCTGCAAATTGTCGCTGACCCCCATAAAAAACGGCTGGTAAAAGGCCATGGATGTCAGCTGATTGTTGATCCGGTTGGCGCAGGGCATCATGCGCACCGCCGCCACCACGAAGGCCGAGAGCACCGCCGTCACCTCCCGGACGCTCTGTCCCTGTCCCACCAGCAGCATCATATAGCCCACCAGGGAGGCGATGCAGACCGTCTCGATCAGAAGCCTCGGGATACTGTTGTACAGTGTATATTTCTGTACGGCATTCACATAGCCCCTGCCGCACTTGATGTATTCCTCGGTAAAATACTGCTCTTTTCCGGCGATCTTCACTTCCTTGATTCCCTGCACCGTCTGGGATATCCATTTGAACAGCCCGCTGTAAAAGTCCTGATTCTCCTTGCCGGCCTTATTCATGATCGGTTTTACCACTTTCTTGATGATGAACAGCGTGGCCATCAGCGGCAGCGCGATCACCACCGTCATCTTCCAGTCCGAAACCACCATCACTCCCAGCAGCACCGCAAAGACAATGATTTCCGAGATCAGCAGCAGCAGCGAGAGAATCAGAGCGTACATATTGTTCACGTCGGAAGTGATATTTCTCTGAATGATCGCCGTGTCCGCATTCAAATAAAATTCGTAGCCCTTCCGCAGATAATTTTTCATCATCCTCTCGGAAGTCCGAAACTGATTCGTGTAGACAAACCGGTACATAAACTTCATCTGCCAGTAGAGATAGATGTTTTTGACGATAAATATCAAAATCAGCGCCGCCATCATAAGCAGTGCAAACTGCGTCACGCTCCGCATATGTAAGGCATTGTACACCTTTCCCACAATCTCATATTTCGTGACGGAATTTTCATCGATGACCACCCCCACCACCGGGATGACCATGGATACGCTGCACGCCTCCAGAATGGCTCCGAATATCATCATAAGGACCATGAGCAGCATGGTCCTCTTTTGTTTTTTATCCAGTAAGACGTTCAGTTTTTTTAAAATATCTCGCATAGCGGCAATAACTCCTCAGGCATCTTCTTTTTCCACAATCCCGATGCGCTTATTTTGATTATGAATCTCCGGATCCTCGTATCTGTCCATGAATTCATCGCCGAGACGGACAAGCTTGTCCGCAAAGCGGATCCCCTTCAGATCCGTGAATACGGTTACGACCTGCTCAAAACGCAGATCCGGGAAAAAATTCAACATTTCCATGGGGACGGTGGCGTCAAACATGGGGTAGCCCGAAAATATTTTCCGGTAGTCCAGCTCATCGCGCGGATGAGGTTTTATAAAAATCTGCCCCTGCTTCTCATATTCTTCCACGATATCCCTGAAAATCTGTTCCCGCACATCCAATGTGCAGAGGGGATCCGTCAGGATCAGTATCTTTGAGGAAGTTCCCGCACATTCCTCTATCTTTCGCCGAAGTCCGTCCATATCCCTCACAAACGCCTGCAGAATGATATCCTTGTCCTCCCTCGTCAGGGCGTCCACCAGCTGCTGCCTCGGCAATTCTCTGTAGTAAGGGCAGGGCAGAGAGATAGCGGAAATATTGTTGACCTCCATATCCAGACAGTATTTTCCATAGCCGTTCTGCACAAAGATCAAATTGAGTCTTTTGGACAAAAAGGCCTTCAGGCCGAAATGTCCTCTGTTGTCATATCTCGCCGCATCAAAATGGACCAGGCAGTTCAGGCCGTCCTCCAGCGCATGATAATAGATCCGATTCCGATTCAGATAGTACCCTATAGGGTCCGAATCGCAGAACACATAGATCTCCCGGTATTTTCTGAAATCCACCGGGACAAAAGGCGCCTCCAGCTCCGCATAGCGCTTCGTAAAACGGATGCGCTGCCACATATTGAGCACAATATTTCCTTTATCCTGCCGAAACGATGCAAGTTCCGGGAAATAATCCTCCCTCTTCTCGTCAAAAGAGATCACATCGGCAAACAGCCCGGTGGCTTTCACACGCTCGCCGAACTGCTCAAAATCATTGGACATACTGCTCAGCATCAGAGACGCCTCCCCGGTATCCTCCCGGTTCTTCCCTCTCCGCAGATGCAATTCTTTCAAAAACGCCACATAGGCATGATAATAAGTGTGGCAGACATATATTCTTTCGTTCATTTCTGTTCCTTACCCGCGGTACTTCCCAAAAAAACAGGCACCGCCCAACACATACGTGGATATTTTACCATACTTTTCCTCATAACACAAACGCTTCATTAGAAAGGCGTTATCCGCCGCGCGCTTCCCTCACCTCAAAATCCGGCAAAATATTCATCCAGATAGCACATCCGTCTTTCCACATAATCCTTTACCTCGGACAGATCGGAACGGTTGCCCGCCTCCGGCCACTTGTCCGTATCCCTCGCAAAGGCGCCCGTCTCCAGCAGATAGTCCATGTTATCCTGCAAAAGCGCTGTGATATGCTCCGTACTCAGAATGTCCGCCCGATAACTGTTCCACCGCTCCTTCAATACATCCGCCTCCCCGCCAGGGCTTGAGCGGAAGAGCTGTTCCTGCACCGGTTCCACATAGTTGACACTTGCGTCAGGATTGAACCCCGTATAGTTGTCCGCCTCATAGACATAGCAGTTCCCAAACGTATAATTCAGGTCCCAGGGGATCGTTATCATGCGGTACCCCGATACATTGTCAGCCTTCTCCGCGTAGACGTATGTGTTTTTCAGATAATTGTCGAATCCCGCCACCGTCTGAATAAAAATATAGTAATCCGCCAGATTCTCCGCCCGGACCATGTCGCTGTATCCGGCAAAATCCAAATTCCAGTATTTGCAGGAAAAATATTTTATGACAGGCTCCCACAATTTTTCTATTTGGCCATTTTTCTCCGGATACCGGATGCGGACAGGATAGCACACCATATAATTCTGGTCGATAGACGCCCGGATCTCTTCCTCCTCCGGCATATACCAGTCCAGTATCTTGTACAGCACATCCGTTCTCCCGAGCCCCAGCGTCTTCTCATCCACCGGGAGCATCATGCCGTAAATACCGATATATTCGCCGTCCAACAACACTTCACAGTACTCCATCACCGGCCCTTTTTCATTGAACTGCCGCTCTCTTTCCGCGATTTCCTTCCAGAGCTCCATGGACACTTTATCCCGAATCTTGTTGGGATCGGAATACATGGCCAGCATCTTCCACTTTGTGCTGCGCTGCATGCCGAACAGAGACTCCGCTCTTCCCGATCCCTGCCCATCCAACAGTTTTATGGCGTAGCTTTTTTTGGAAAACAGCGCCGAATTCTGCCCCCTCTCGTGATAACAGACGTCCCGCTGCATAATCCGGTATTCTTCTTCCTCCTCTGAAAATGCGGAAATCCCCGATTGAAAGATCGTGATCTCCCCGTAATAGCGAGTCTCCGAATTGAATACATAATTATCGATATCCTCGATCGGGTACTCCCGCGGTTCCTCCCTCTCCGTATCGATCTTCACCACCGGCATTCCCGTCAATAGAATGCCGATCTCCTGCCAGGTATCTTCCGTATACAGTACCGCCTCAAAAATATGGCCCTCGGCGACAGCCTCCGGGAGGTTCTTTGCATATTCATCCTCCAGGATCGAAAGCTCCGCTCCATACGGCCTTAAGTCTCCCCGCCATCTGTCGCAGGCCAGAGCCTGCGAAATATAAAAGATATGTCTCTCTTTCTCCAGAGGAACCTCGTACCCGTCAAAGAGCAGTCCAGCCTCTTCCTTCTCCAAAAGATTTTCCGTCTCGCGTCTTCCGGAAACCAGGTCCTCCATCTCCTCCGCGCTTATCACATAACTCTCAAAAGAGGCATCCCCCATTTCCTTCCCAAAGGGGCGCAACATAACGCACAGCAAAAAACCAATGCTGAAAAATAACAATATACCATACTGGTAAAAAGACACCGGCAATCCTTTTTTATCTGAAACATTCATCCGGAAACACAAACCTTTCTCTATCTTTAATTCTTTGCTTTAATTCTTTCCATTTTTTCCCGCCTTCATCCCGCCTGCGGTAATTCCCTATATACTTTTTCGTTTTTTTGTATTATGATAGCACTATGAAAAAATTGCGTTCTCTTATCCCCATGTTTATATTTCTGCTGTCTGCAGCTTTTCTTCTCTGGCTCTCCCTGTTCTTTCAGGGCAGCACAGGTACCGGCAGCGTTATCACAGATTCCGCTTTTATGATCAGCCATGAGAGCGGTTTTTATCGGCATTCCCTGCGCATCCGCATTACGCCCGTCCGGGATGCGGTTATTTATTATACCACAGACGGCTCGGAACCTTCCAGTACCTCTTCCTCCTCTTTTTTGTACGAAAGCCCGATCGCCTTGAAAGCTTCCCTGGAAGAAAGGTCTTACCCTCTGCGGTTCCGTCTCTATTTTGATGACGGGACCAGTTCAAAAGTTTACAGTTACAGCTATCTTCTCGGCTATTTTATTCATGAGAGATACCACACTAATGTGGTCAGCATATCCGGGGATCCGGACAGTCTGTTCGGCTATGAGAACGGCATTTTTACCGAGGGAAAACTGCGGGACGACTTTCTCGCCGAACACCCGGAGCTGGAAGAAGCCGCCGCCAAGGATCCCGCAAACTATAATGTACGCGGCAGGGAGTCGGAGCGCCCCGTCTCTTTTCAGATCTTCGATGAACAGGGGACACTGCTCACTTCCCAGGACTGCGGCCTTCGTATATTCGGCAATGCCTCCCGGGCAAAACTGCAAAAGTCTTTCCAGCTTTTTGCCCGCAAGGAGTACGATACCTGGGGGAATTTCCATCTCTCGCTGTTTCCGGAACTCCGCCGGGAGACCGACGGCACTATTCTGGATCGATATAACCGTCTGGTTTTCCGAAACAGCGGCAACGATTTCGCCAAAGCCTTTATTCGGGATACCCTGATACAGCAGCTCGCCGCGGACTACGGGTTTCCTTTTTCCACCCCCTATCTCCCCTCCGCCGTCTATATCAACGGAGAGTACGCCGGCTTTTACTGGATAAAAGTACCGTTTTCCTCCGGGCAGATGGACGAGTTTTACGATGTCACAGACGGTCATTTTGAGCGCGTCACCATACAGGAATTCTACAAAAAGGCCGGTGAGGACGACGAGGAGGCGAACTGGATCATCAACGATTACCAGACCGTCTACGACGCCTATGTGGACGCGGAGCTGTCCGACGATACGGTCTACAGACAGCTCTGTGCGCAGATCGACGTGGAAAACTATCTCGCCTACTACGCGATGGAGATCTATGTCGGCAACAAGGACTGGCCGTACAACAACGTCCGCGCCTGGCGCTATATAGCGGACGATGGAAACTATGAGGAGGGCAGCGTCTTTGACGGCAGATACCGCTATCTTCTCTACGATACCGATTACAGTTTCGGTCTGATCAGCGATGTCCCCAGCTACTCCTGCGAGGAGGACAATATCGCCGTATTGTTAAACAATTATCAATCTCCGATCTTCTGCAATCTGATGGAGAGGGCGGACTGCCGCGAAATGTTTACCAATTATGTCTGCGATCTGATGAACGATTCCTTCTCCCCCGAATCGGTTTATCTCGCCGCCCAGAAACTGATTCCCGCCAGGGATGCGGAGCTTCCCCATTACCTGGAAACTCTGCCGCAAGACATCGCTACCATGGAGACGGTAAACGCCGAGACCGCGAACATTCTGCTCTTTGCCCAGAATCGCCCCGGCTATATGCACACTTTCCTGCAGAAGGATTACGCTCTGTTTTATCCTTACTTCCTGCAAATCGAAAGTCCGGAGGACACAAAGGTCTCCGTAAACTCCATAGACGATGCCGGCAGCGAATTTTCCGGTATCTACTATGCGGATAATTCGCTCACGCTGAAAGCCTCGGTAAACGAAGGACACCGGTTTGCATATTGGCTCGTAAATGGTACACAATATAAAGAAGCCGAACTCACCCTCTCTTCCGACGAATTAAAAGCGCTGCTCTCCATCCCGGCCCCGACGGAAGAGGAGTTTGCCGCACCGGAAGGTTTCGGCACTCTGGGCTACGCGGAATCCGAGACGAATCCCACGCTGGATATTCGGCTTGTCGAGGAAGATCTGCCGGATGCCTCTTTCACGATTTCCCGCATCCGCGCCAAAGGAACCGACGACCTGGTAGAGATTTCCAATCCGTCCGGCCACGAAGTTTTCCTGAGAGGACTTTATCTCAGCGATGACGCCGCGGACTTAAAAAAGACAAAGGTCCCGGAGCGCGTGCTAGCCCCCGGCGAATCTCTCACGCTGTACGGAAAGAAAAACCGGCAGCCCTCCGCTTTTGCCTCGCCCCGGCTGGATTTCAGTCTGAGGAAATACGAGATCCTGTACCTGTCCGATGAAAACGGCACTGTCCTGGAGGAGATTCCGATCCCCGATCTGGGGCGGGAAGACAGCGATTATGTGCGGGATCCCTTTTCCGGAAAATTTTATGAATGTGCAGGCTGAACTGTCACATGAAATGCATACGGACTGAGAGAGCCACTTGTCTGACCGGACCTCTTCTGGTAAAATAAGGCTAAAAATAAACAGAAAGGAAGATACTACATTGAAAAAAAGACTATTGATGTTACCCGTGCTTCTCCTCTCTCTGATCCTTGTCTCCTGCGGAAAGACAGAGGGAAACGATGCCGCAGGCGAAAATACGGAGCCGAAGCTGGTTGGCCCCCTCTCCGAAATCATGGATTCCGTCTATGAAAGCGCAGATCTGTCACAGGATTTCCGGGACGCCATGGCCGGATTTGAAGCCGGCGAGATCCCCGCCGAATCCGCCGAATACCTGATCGGCACGGCAGATGTGGAATATGCGGAGAGCTACTACTCCATCCCTATGATCAACGTAAATCCCTACCAGTGCATTCTGCTCAGACTGCCCGAGGGCGCTGATGTGGAGGCGGCCAAGGAGACCCTTCTGGCCAATGCCGACCCGAGAAAATGGGTGTGCGTGGAAGCGGAGAGCGTTGTCGTCGAAAATGTGGGGGATGTGATCCTGTTTCTGATGGCCGACACGGCCACCGCCGACGCAATAAAAGCCTCTTTCCTGGCGCTTGGCGAGTAATCGTTCATGGAGGAGGAATAAAAACTTGCTGTTTCCCAGTATATCTTTTCTCTATTATTTTCTCCCGGTGACTTTTCTGCTCTACTATATCGCACCGGTAAAAAAATCTGCGCCCGGCAGCGCAAATCGTGCTCCGATGCGCTACAGGAATCTGGTTCTTCTGGCGGCAAGTTTTTTCTTCTATTTCTGGGGCGAACCAAAATACTGCCTGCTGATGGCCGTAACGATCCTGCTTACTTACATCGGCGGGCTTCTTCTGGAAAAATTCGGAAGAAAAAAATATCTTCTGTTTTTGTTCTCGGCTATTTTATTATCCTTTTTATTCTGGTTTAAATATCTGGATTTTTTTATCTCCATCGTGAACCGGGTGTCAGGCGGATCCCTGCCCCTTTACCACCTTGCGCTTCCCATCGGCATCAGCTTCTATACCTTTCAGGCACTGAGCTATCTGGCCGACGTATATTCCGGCAGAGCGCGCGCAGAGCGAAATCTCCCCGATTTTGCCATGTATATCTGCCTTTTCCCCCAGCTGATCGCAGGTCCCATCGTGCGCTATCAGACTCTGCAGGAGGAAATTAAGACGCGCTGCCACTCCTCCAGACAGACTTTGGCCGGCATAAAGCGTTTTCTCATCGGCCTCTCCAAGAAACTGCTGCTGGCGGATTCCTTTGGACTGTTGATCGATATGCTGGAAAAAAACGGGGAGCAAAGCGTTCTCGGCCTCTGGCTGATCGCCGTCTCCTACACGCTCCAGATCTATTTCGATTTCTCCGGTTACAGCGATATGGCCATCGGTCTGGGGCTTATGCTCGGTTTCCATTTCCCGAAGAACTTTGATTATCCCTATATTTCCCGCAGCATCACGGAGTTCTGGCGGCGCTGGCATATGACTCTCGGCGGATTTTTCCGGGATTACGTCTATATTCCTATGGGAGGCAGCAGAGTTTCTTTTCCCCGCTGGACTTTCAATATGCTGACCGTCTGGGCTCTCAGCGGGCTGTGGCACGGAGCCGGCATCAATTTCCTGCTCTGGGGACTGTTCTACGGAATGCTGCTCTTCCTGGAAAAGTGCGGGTTAAAAAAGATACTGGAGAAAACCCCTTCCGTCTTTCAGCATTTTTATACCATGTTTTTTGTCGTTCTCGGCTTCGCTCTGTTTCGACAGGAAGACCTTGGACGCCTGACGGAAATGTTTTTACGGATGTTGGGCTTCTCCGCAGATCCCATGGAGGCCGTCTCCCTCTATTCCACAGAAGCCCTCTATCAGCTGAAGAGCTTTTCGGTTTTACTGTTGATCGGTGTGATCGGTTCCACACCCCTCCCACGAAGAACCGCCCGGAAACTGGCGTCCGCCAGATGGCTGTCCGCAACGCTGTCCTGGATGTATTATCCGGCCCTGCTGCTTCTTAGCACCGCCTGGATCATATCCGGCAGTTTTCAGGCATTTTTATATTTTCGATTCTGAGAAAGGAACATTGCAATGCGCACGAAATTTCCTGCCATCCTGTTTTTTCTTTTCCTTTTTGGCATGGGCGTCCTGGAAGCGTGTCTTCCCGACACGGATATCTCCGCCGCGGAGAGGCGGCGTCTTGCCAAAGCCCCTGCCCTTTCCGCCGATACTCTGCTCTCCGGCAGCTATATGACGGATATGGAGACCTATCTGCTGGATCAGTTTCCGGGGCGGAATCTCTTTCGCTGTATGAAAGCAAATTTTGACCTGAAACTATTGCAAAAAGAGGACACCGACGGATATTATCTGATAGAAAACAGCATATACAAGCGGCCCGCTCCCGTAAAAGAAAACAATATTCTCCTCTGCGCGGATTATTTTGACCGCATCATGCGGACTTATTTTCCCGATATCCAGGGACATTATATTGTCATACCCGAAAAGAGCTACTACGCGGCGCTCTCCAGCAAAAATCTGACATTAGACGACCGCGATATCCTCTCAAAACAGGAGAAGGCCCTCTCCCTGCCCGCGGCCTCCACTCTTACCGGCATTGACTTATACAGTCAGCTTTCGGTTTCCGATTTCTATCACACGGATTCCCACTGGCGGCAGGAATGCCTGCCCCACGCCGCGCAATATATTCTGGAGGGCCTTTCGAAAGACCAGGAGGGGTATATCCGGGAAAGCTCTTCCCCCTATCGGGAAGTTCTGCTCTCCGACGCCTTTTACGGAGGGCTTTCCGCCGCCTCCGGCCTGAAGCCGGCCCCCGATAAGCTGATCACCCTCACAAACGAAAGAACGGAGTCCGCCGTGGTCTACGATTATGAAACAAAAAAGAACTTTTCCGTTTACCAGCCGGAAAAGCTCTCCTCCCCTGATCCCTATGACATTTACCTGGGCGGCGCGAAGGCACTCCTGGAAATCCGTGTCCCGCATCCGCAAAGCGGAAGGGAACTTGTATTATTCCGGGACTCCTTCGGCAGCAGCATTGCTCCTCTTCTCCTGGAAGAATATGATGTGATCTATGTCGTGGATCTGCGCTATATTACCGTCTCAAACGCCATGCAGTACATCTCGCCCGCCCCCGACTGTGACGTCCTGTTTCTGTACAGCACGGCCACGCTGAGCGGCGGAGGGATACGGCTGGAAAGCCTGGACGATTAAAAGTCCTATAAAATCGAAAAACCGAGGCTCCTTCCATCTTTGACAAACATTTCCACAGTCTCTCTGGAGTATTTCAGCAGATCTTTATCCAGACAGGAAAGTTTTGCCATGACACTGTCCGTGACGGTAATAATATCTACACCGCAGCGGTCTGCCTGCACAATATTAAACACTTCCCTGACGCTCGCCCACAACAATTTTGTGCCCTTTTTCTCTCTGCAGATCGGCAGTGCCTCTTTCATGATCTCTTCCGCGTCCACCCCGGTATCCAAAATCCGTCCGGCAAAGATAGAGACAATATTCTCCGTCCCCTCCGCAAAAGCGTCCACCACTTCTCTCACCTGCTCCACAGTAAAGACTGCTGTGATATTCAATTTAAGTCCTTCCTGCGACAGTTTTCGGATCAGTTTCGCTGAGGACTCTCCCCTGGAATTTGTAACCGGAATTTTCACATAGACATTCTCCCCCCAGGAAGATATCTCCTTCGCCTCCCGCTCCATCTCCTCAAACTCATCGGAAAATACTTCCATCGAAACCGGCCTGTCCGGTATCTCCAAAAGAGCCTGCTTTGCGAAAGCCGCATAATCCTTCACCCCCGCTTTTTTCATCAGAGTGGGGTTTGTCGTGAATCCCTTTATATAAGGCAGACGGCTCATCTGTTTCATCGTCTCTATATCTGCGCCGTCCGCATAAAGCGCAACCTTTAAATCCTCTATTCTCATATCCTCTCCCCTGCCATATCCTCTTATTGACAGTACGTCTTTCCCAAAGCATTGACCATGAGATGCCAGATAATCCCCTGCCATCCTTCCGCATGAGGCGTGATCCTTTCTTTTGATACGACCGGAACCAGAACGCAGGCATCGGAGACCTGTCTGGAATAACCGCCATCTCTGGACACGACAGAAATAATTTTTGCGCCCTTTTCCTTTCCAAGCTTCAGCGCATTTACTATATTCAGCGAGGTCGTCTCACTGCCGCCTCCCACAGAAAATACCATGAGGGCATCTCTCCCGCAGATTCTGGATATTTTCAGCCATTCCGAAAACGTTGTCTCCCACCCCTCGTCATTGGTTCTCGCCGTAAGTTCCGATACGTTATCGGTGGGAGCATAGGTCTCTATCCCGCCGATTTTGCGGAAATCATTTACCGCATGAGACGCATTGGCAGCGCTGCCGCCCACTCCCAGAATAAACAGCCTGCCCTGTTCTCCTTTAACCTGCTCCAAAATAGAAATTGCCTTTTCTATCGCTTCTCTGTCCAGCGCTTCGATAATTTTTTCTGTCTCTTCCAAATACAGCTCGATATACTCTCTCTTTTTCATGTTTTTCACTCCCATTCATATCCCCTGTCACCCGGAACAATCCGCCGCAATGTATAAATATCACTTTCCGCGATCTCCTGCGCATGCGATGCGAAATCTGCCCAGCCATCCCATACGGCGCTGATCAGCTTTCCACTTATCTCACCCGCCCTCTCAGATGCAAGATAAGCTGCCAGAGCGGCCGCTTTGCCAGGGGATACACCCCCCGTCTCCTTCTGCCGGCATGCCTGCTCATAGACCTTTTTTCCCAGAGTCTCCTCTCCCGCTGCCAACATTTCATCCAGCATCCTTGTATTCATCGCCCCCGGCGCTATGGCATTGATACAGATCCCATCCGCTGCGGTCTCCTTTGCCATAGTTTCCGTCGCGCGCACGATCCCGGTCTTCGCCACCGCATATCCCATAAAATTTTCTCTCGGTCCCGTGGCGCCTCCGCCGGAAAGATTGATAATCCGGCCCTTTTTATGCTGTTTCCGAAACAGGGACACAGCCTTTCGCATGCTGTACAGCGTCCCCATCAGATTGATCCGAACCACATTCTCCAGCTCCTCCCAGGAGACCTCCGCAGAATCTCCTATAGGTCCCTGAATGCCTGCATTGTTGACGACGCAGTCAAGCGTCCCGAACTCTTGCAGAACAAGCTCATACAGCGCATCCATATCCCCGGTATTTCCCACATCGGCTCTGCTAAAGATCACCCGCTGCTTTTTATCCGGCCGATATCTTTCCAATTCCTCCGCCGTTCTCCGCAATCTGTTTTCATCTCTGGAACAGATACAAACCGAGGCTCCCTGCCTCAGAAACTCTTTTGCGATCTCTTTTCCAAGGCCCTGATCCGCTCCTGTGATCAACATTTTCTTTCCGTTCAGCATACTATTTTCTCCGCAGCCTCCAACAAATTTTTCCCAATAATGTCCGGCTTCGTATATTCCAGTCTGCCGCACACATCGCACTTAAAATCCCCTGTAAACGCAAGTTTGACTCCCGCGGCTCTTCCCGCCAGCATATCCGTATAAGAGTCTCCTATCATGTAGGAACAGGCCGGATCGATCCTGTGCTTTTTCATAATATTCAGGATCAACCCTGCTCCTGGCTTTCTGCAGTTACAAGCCCGGATCAAAAATCTCTCCTTTGCCCTGTCGCTCCCGGCAGGGTGATGGGGACAGACGGAGACTTCCGCTATCTCAATCCCTTCTTTCCTCAATTCTTTCACCATAAAAGTATTGATATCATAAAGTTCCGATAATGCCGTTTTTCCTTTCGCTGCCGCCGGCTGATTGGTCACAATAAAAAGTTCCATTCCACTTTCGTACAATCTCTTCAGCCCTTCCACCGCGCCCGGCAAAAACTGAAACTGCGAGACGGACAACGGCGAATCCAACTGCTCCGTATCCTCATTGAATGCGATCTCATTGATCACGCCATCCCTGTCCAGAAAGCAGACGCCATGAGGCTCCCGAAAACGCTTTTGGGCATATTCCGTAAATTCTGCCAATGACTCCGGCGTTCCTATCTCATAAAATCTATGGGTCACCTCACAGGCTGTGCACTTTTTTTTCTCCACCAGCTCTCTCTGAATATCCGAGAGATCCACTGCCTCCTCCCCGAAG
Source organism: uncultured bacterium (assembly GCA_947643595.1). Lineage (GTDB taxonomy): Bacteria > Bacillota > Clostridia > Lachnospirales > Lachnospiraceae > 1XD8-76. The sequence continues at coordinate 69,642 of CANRWP010000008.1, forward strand.
GATTTTTCAAAGGCAGCAAACACTTCCCTGGAAAAGATTTCTATTCCATAGTCAATACAGGTCATCTCGCTGACAATATTTTTCTTATCGTAGACCTTTATCTCACCATCTTTAAAAACCACATTACTTTTGTCAAACCTGTCAGCATTCTCCATCACGGTCATGAGCGCTTTTATACCTGTCTGCCTGCCCGCAAAATAGCGGTACATGATCTGAAAATAATCCACATCCATAAAAGAGTCCGCATAGACCAGCATAAAGTCCTCTTCCAGAAACGGCAGAGCTCTGATCACGGCTCCCCCGGTTCCCAGAAGCTTCTCCCCATCATAACTGTATCGAATGGAGATATCCTTTCCGTAACGACTGCCGTCGCCAAAATATTCTTCGATCATGTTTGCCCTGTAGCCCACCAGGAAAACAAACTTCTTAAAACCGCTCTGTAGCAACAGGTTTAGTTCGTACTCAAAAAAGGGGGTACCATGAATCGGGACAAGAGGTTTGGGACAGCTTACCGTCTGTTCTTTCAGTCGGCTTCCCAATCCCCCCATCAGTACCACCACCTGCAGATCCTCACAGGACAATCTTTCCGTCTCACATATTATATTTTTCACGGTAGCGCCGCCTTCCTGTATTCTTTCCCCATCCGCAGGTCAATAAACCGGCCTTGTCCCCTGGCTTTCAAAACGGAACCTCACTTCCCTGAGCCCGGTCTTCTGCATTGCCCTGCGCAGCCTCACCTTATCCTCCGCATAAAACATCAAAAAACCGCCGCCGCCGGCCCCTATCAGCTTGCCTCCCAGCGCTCCGTTTTTGATCGCATATTCATACCATTCATCAATCCTCGGATTTGACATCTGTTCAGAGCGTTTCTTTTTAATCTCCCAATGATGTTTCATAATATCCGCAAACTCGTTCAGATCTCCTTTTTCAAAAGCGGCTTTACTGTCCAGCCCCATCTGTTTTACCATATCCAGATTTCGTTTCATCTCCTGATCCGAGCTTTTTGTTTTCACGTCCTGCTCTTTCAATATCTGGGATGCCGATCTTTCAAAACCGGTAAAGTAAAGCACCAGATTATCTTCCAGATTGTAATATGTCTCTTTGGACATATTCAGCGGCTCCACATCCACATGCCCATCTTTTCTGAAATACATCGCCCTGATGCCGCCGTAGGCCGCAATATACTGATCCTGTTTCCCGATCGGCTCCCGCAGACGGTTCATCTCGATATCGCAGGCTTCCTCCGCCAGAGTTCTTGTTCCCACCAGTTCGCCCTTGTACTCGTGAAGACACTTCAGCAGTCCTGTCGTAAAACTGCTGGAAGAGCCAAGTCCCGTTCCGGCCGGAATATCCGCCATGGACTGTATTTCAAAACTCTGATCTCCCATCTCCAACATGCCGATGGCCTCGCGAAAGATCGGGTGTTCCAGTTTCCGATAATCCCTCACTTTTTCCGTGCGGGAATACTTCACCCATATTTCATCCTGAAAATTTTCATGCATGGTAATATATACGAATTTGTTGATGGCCCCGGCAATCAGAAAGCCTTCGTTTTCTTCATAATAGGATGGAAGATCTGTCCCTCCCCCTCCCAGAGATATTCTGAGCGGGCTTCTCACGATGATCATTCTGTTTTCTCCTGTCTGTAAATCTGCTCCACGATCTTCAATGCTTCCCAGGCGTCCCTGATATCCCCCATTTTCAGGTTTCTCCCGGCCTCGATCGCCTCCTCCACTTCCTTAAACTCCAGCTCCCAGGACTTATCCCCTCGGGGATACTCATAGATTACTGTATCCGGAGGTCCCATCTGCGGCAGCATCTGATAATGATACAGTTTTTCTACCCCATAGCTGCCACCCAGCCCCTCTATGGCCAGTTTTGCATTTTTGCAATATATTTCCAGCGAAAACATATTTTTCCATTCGGTGCAGCTCACCTGCAGCCAGGCCGCCCTTCCGTCTTTTTTCCGCAGACTGATAAAACCGTTATCGTCCACCGGCATGTCCCAAAAATAAGTCGTAGCAAACCCGGATACTTCCTCAAACTCTCCCATATACCAGCGCGCAAGGTCGATCAGATGCACGCCCTGATCGATCGTTTCTCCGCCGCCGGAGACAGAAGCATCCGCTCTCCACTCTCTGTCGTATCCCACTCTGCCGCCGTGTCCGTATCTTCCGCGGATAAACATAACTTCCCCGGTCTCTTCTCTTTCCATAATTTCTTTTGCCTTCAGCATGGCCGGATGATATCTGTGATTAAATCCGACTTTCACGATCACATGATTTTTCTCCGCCGTTTCCTTGATCGGCAAAAGCTCCCTTGAAGAAATTCCCCCGGGTTTTTCCACAATCACGTGTATGCCTCTCTCCACCGCATACAGAGTGATCGGCGCCAGCATATTGTTCAATGTCGAGACGATCACAAGATCAAGTCCCGGCATTTCCAACAATTTTCTGTAATCATTTGTCACAAAGCGGCATCCCGTCATCAATGCCAGCTCCTTCGCCCTCTCTTCCTGAACATCGCATACGCCTGCTATGGTATGCGTGGAGGGAATTGATTTTGCTCTCTTTTTGCCGATTAATCCACAGCCCACAATGCCAATATTCATCTTCTTATTCCCGCACATCAAATACCCATTTGTTTGCTTCCAGAAATTCCACCGTTTTCATCACACCGTCTTTGATACTGTACTTTGGCTTCCATCCGAGACCTCTCACCTTCGCCGTATCCAGATAGATAAACGGATTATCCCCGATCCAGCCTCTTTCTCCTCCCGCATACTCAAAGACAGGAGATACTCCCATCTTTTCGGATATCCATCCCGCAGAGTCGTTCACTTCGCAGTACTCATCCGTTCCCAGATTATAAATATTTACTCTCTCCCGGGCGTTCTCCACTACCGTCAAAATTGCATCCAGACAGTCCTGCACATACAGATAAGATTTTCTCTGCTTTCCATTCCCCAGAATATAGAGCCTCCCTGGATCATCCTGTAATTTTCTATAAAAATCAAACACATGCCCGTGGGTATACCGCTCTCCCAGAATGGATACAAACCGGAATATACAGGCTGTAAAATCAAAGCCTTCGCAGTAAGCCGCTATCATTCCCTCCCCCGCCAGCTTGGACGCGGCATACAGAGAAGTCTGTACCGGAAACGGCGCGTTCTCGGGCGTGGGAATTACATCCGCTTCCCCGTACACCGAACCGGTGGACGAAAATCCGATCTTTTTGATTCCGTTCTCCCTCATCGCCTCAAGCACATGGAAGGTAGCGATCGTGTTCTGCTCCAAATCCTTTTTCGGATGCTCACATCCCATCCGCACATCCGCATTCGCCGCAAAATGAAAAACAAATTCGCTGCCCTCCATCGTCTCTTTCAGCTTCCCGTAATCCAGCGTATCTCCTTCTACCAGCGTAAAACTGTCATACATCAAAGCATTTTCCAGAAACTCTCTTCTTCCGGTAGAAAAGTTATCATAGACCACCACCTCGTTCCCGAGGCTCAGCAGCCTGTCCACCATATTGGAACCGATAAACCCGGCACCTCCCGTCACATAATAACGCATTTCCTTGTCTCCTCACTTTTGCTGATCATTCATAGGCGTTTGCAAAACGCCACAGCCCGCATAAAATCAGGCTTTTTTCTTTGTT
>CANRWP010000009.1 GCA_947643595.1 uncultured bacterium
TTCCCCGCTCGCATCCGGCTCTCGTCTTCCCGGAATCCAATGTCCAGCACCCAGTACCGGCCTTCTTTTTCCAGTTCCTTCCTGGGACGATTGAAAACCTCATCTTTAAAATACAGGGATATATCTTCCAGCAGTGTTTCCTGGTTCCCTTTTACCTGCAGGATATAGTCTGCTTCTTTGTCTGTGATTTTTTCGGCAGTCTCCTTCTGGGTTCCCATGGCATCGATGGTTACCACGCACCCTTTCAGACAATTCCTTCGATTTTCTCTGCAACTGCACTGGTCCACCGAAAAAAGGCATCATGAAACTGATCCGGATCGATCATCTGGAATCCCCGGTTGATCGTGTCATGGGAGGGAATCCAGCCGGGAAGTTCCAGAAATGTTTCCAGCCATTCTTTTTTGAGTATGCCCAGTCCTCAATCTCATTCCAGGTATCCATTCCGCAGAGGATTGCGGTGACGGCAATGATGATAATATCAAGAAATTTGTGCTTCTGGTTGTATGGGGCTCTTGGATCCGGAATCTCCTTCATACATCCGACCAGTGAAAGTTCGTTTCCTGTTTCTGTCATAATCATGATTTCCTTTCAAGAAGTTATGGAAATCATTGTACACGATTGTGTGGAGATTGTCAGTCATTAAATACAATATAGCAGATTTTCTCCCTGATGCAAAGATATCAAATCATGCGTTTACCGTGGATTTGCGCTCTGGTTGCCTTGACAATATTTGGGGGAAAAGATATAATTTATTCTATATAAATTCTGTCAGAGGGGGGAATGATCCTGATGAAAAAATTTGGAAAAAGAATATTTGGCGTCACTATACTTTTTTTGATGATGATTCTGGCAATAGGGACAATAGTGACCTCTGCGAAGGAGAGGAGCAATTCGTATTCTCTGACCATTAAAAAGGTGTTTGCGGAGGGCATGTCTTCGGAAGCTCTGACTGCGGCAGAAAAATTGACCTACAACTTCCGTGTGGAGGCGCAGGTCAAGAAAGGTGGGGAGAATGCATATGAGTCCGTCGTGAGGAATGTGAAGATTCCGGATGAGAACGGAAACTGGGAGGCGGATATATCTTTCGGCAGTCCGTTTAAAATCAGCGTGATCGAGCAGACTGACGACGGTGAAGGAAACGACTATGATGTGGTAGAAACGGTCTGCAAGAGTTCCATGCATGTGGGCGCTTCCCAGGCTTCGGTCAATATCAGCAAAGACGGCGGTGAGATTGAGGTTACGCGCCCGGCGGATGTGCCCGATGTGACTTTTCGGCTTACCAGAAAAACCAGCGATGGAGGAAGCGAAATCGTCGGTGCAGATGTTGTTGTTAAGGCCGGAGAGACAAAAAAACTTGGTAATGGACTGCCCAAAGGGGAATATACGATCACCAAGCTGCGCTCCACGGACGGGTTCAGTGTTCTTGTAGGAGGCAGAAGTTTTGATGTGATTCCGTATACGGATTCGACCGGCAAGATACGGGCGGAGGGTGAGGTACACATCAACGGCAGTGACAGTCAGCTGTTGATCACTGCACCGGCTCAGGAGGGAAGTGTCCCGCGAACTCACTACTACCATATTTCGGGACCGGAAATCAGAGACCTTGTCCTGAAATCCGGTGAGACCGGCATAGTAGAGCATTTGACGGAGGGCACTTACACCATCAGCGTGTCCGAGACATACAGTGGGGTAAAAGGGTATACAGCAAAGTTCCCTGAGACAAAGGAAGAAAAAAAGTCAGGAAAATATAATGTAATATATACTACGACAACCGGAGGAGTTAAGAGCATCATAGTAGGAGGAGACTATATCGACGATCTGACTTACGGCCCGCTGTATGATAAGAATTTGAAAATGATGTCCTCAAAGGTCACATACAAGTTCCGATATGGGGCGATTAATCCGGCGGATACATCAAAGATTCAAGTGTGGACTATGAATGCGTATGCAAAGGGGAATGAAAAAGACAAACCGGTAAATCTGGCAGGCAGAGATACGGTAAAGAAGCCATATAATAAAAAATTATATGTTGGGACAAAGGAAGTCAGCGATTCCAATGCAGCTTGGCTTGGCGTTTCGTGGGTAGAATATACGGTAAAAGAGACTGAATTGGAGGTCACAAGTCCCAGCACAAAAGGCGAAAAGGTGACGATAGATGATCGTGGCTGGATCATGCTCAGTAAAGCGGAGGATTCCAATGATCCAAATAAAATGGTGACCTATTATTACACGATCACTGATTCCAACGGAGACAAAATCACAGGGTTTACTGTCACTGACGAAAATGATAATCCAATCAATGTGCCGACGAACGAAGATGGTACCACAGTGACGCTCAAAGCCGGACAGAAAGTGAAGATCAACGGTCTGCACGATGGATATTTCTACATCAAAGAGACGATTAAGCCGGTAGATCCGAAGGGATTCCGGGTTGAACTGAAAGATACGGAGAAATCTGTGACTACTCCGGGCGGTTATATCGATATTGAGATTCTTGACACTCGACCGGTGAATATCAGCAGACCGGGAGATCCAACGGAAGATGGCGGCCGGGTATACACTTATAATATCTACAAATTTGGATCGAATGAACTTGTCAAAACAATTAAACTCAAATCCGGAGAAAGCACGACTGTGCAGGGGCAGACAGGTTCTATGCTGCCTCCCGGAAAATACGGAATCAGAGCGATGGACGATCAGATCGTCGGTTTCGATGTGGCATTCAGTGACAGCAGCAGTCTGACGTCAGATTATATCAAAGAGGCGACCGTGACCTTCACGAACCGCATTGACAAGGTGGCAGCGTCTTATCATGTGATTCACGAGTATTATCTGAAAGAGAAGCAGGCGGATGGCAATTATGCTTATAAATATGAGGGTTCTTCGCCTGTCTATACAAAGAACTGTGATGGGAATCATGATGATAAAGCGGGGCACTTCGCGAAGGACGTTCATCTGCAGGATGTGCATGACGGACATACATATACCCATATTGAGACAGACGGCGATGCCTACGGAAAGGTGGTCTCCTGGGCGACAGGAGATGCGGAGAAGGAGGTGCCGTTGGAGGCAGGTAAGGATAATGTCTATAGCGGCCCGTATATGAATGACTGGAGAGGCAAAAATGAGGAGGGCACTTACCAGTATGCCTATAAACCTTTGACCAATTTAAATTTTGCCACAGCGCTTCCCCATTCGGAGGCGGATAAGCAGGGGGCACAGATCATCATTCTGCGTTATGTGAGGGAGGAGACACCGGAAGAACGCGGAAAGTATAATATAATCCATGTGTATTACCGGCGGACCAGCAAGGGGGACGAATGGGATGGAACCAGCGCCCTGGAAACGGTTGATGTCGGAAGACTGACCAATGAGAACCGGTACAAGACCTACAATGCGGACGGTGTGGAGAAAGTACTGCGGTTTACGCCTAAAAAGGAAAATGTGGAGTACCCTTATGTCTATGACGGCGCCGCTTACGGACGGATCGTTGACTCTGATAATGGAGACGATTACGACGGTGAAGGCGTTGCCGGTGAGGGGAAAGAGTACAGGAAAGATGACACCATGACCAGCGTCAAAGCGACGGAGGAAGGGGATCAGATCATTATTCTGCGCTACTATCGGGGCGGCGCCTATAATGTGGTTCACGAGTACTATTACCGCGAGGCGGCAAATTCCGGAGAAAATTCCGGCGATTCGGGTGAGGATACCGAGGAAACGCCGGGGGCAGGAACAGATCAAGGAGACGATGGTACGACGCGGACAGGGGAAAACAGTGTTTCCGCCAACGATCCCGCAGAGAACGTTGAGACCGCTTCCGGGGAGGTGCTGACACCGGAGGATGACGCCGATGGGAAAGAAGATTCCTCAGGGGAGATACAGGTTTTGGCGGTCGGAACGGAGACGAACGCAAGCGGAAGTGATGTTTCCGGCAATGATCCGTCAGATTCCGACAGCGGTGAAAGAGAAGATGTGATACAGGGAGGAGAGAACGATATTTCCGGCAATGATCCGCCCGGGGCCGATGAGGACAGCGATATGTCCGCCGAGAATACGGTGACCGGTTCGGAGAATGTATTAGATGAGGAGGTGGAGTTTGCCTTCTACAGCGATGACATTCAGACGCTGGAGGGCGGAAATGAAGGCTTCAACGGCACTCTGGAGGACTCCGATGGATATACCTATGAGTATGAGGGGAAGAGAGCGATCGTTCCCTATTCGGATAAGCTGGAGTCATGGCATTACGCCGAAAATGTGACGAAGGAGAAGATATTCCAGCCCGCCGGAAGCGAACAGTATACTTACGTATACAAAGATGCCGTCTACGGTTATCTGGATGAAGCGACGGGCCTCTATGAGGTTGCACCCTATAAGACGGGCGCGGAGGCTACCGCACAAAAGGATGAGATCATCATCCTGCGCTACATCCGCGGAGAGGGCGTCAAAGAGCCGGAAATTCCGGAGACTCCGGAACAACCCGATCCTCCCGGAGGCGGAGGAGGCGGCGGAGGGGGACACGATCCCGATCCGACACCGCCGCCCGTAGAGCCGGAGATACCGGAAGAGCCGGAGCTGCCCACGGAGCTCCCCGATCCCAACGATCCGGACAGTCCGGACAGAATCACGATCCTGGAGAACGGCGTACCCAGAACCTATGTGAAGGTGTGGGATCCCGATATACTGCAGTGGATATATATCCCGGAGGAGGAGGTTCCCCTGTGGGGAAGTGTTCCCGCAACCGGAGATGAGAGCGGGTTCGGCTTTCTGACAGTGTTGGCAGTGGGTTCGATGTGCGGCCTTGCCTGGCTGAATTTTACACTGCAAAAAAAGAAAAATTCCTGAAAATGATATAGTATAACATCGATGGACGTTTACCGGAAAGGAGGGCATATTGTGAGGCACCAGAACGAATGGCTTCTTTTGGAGGCGGAAGACGAGATCGATGAGATAGAGCACAGACCGCCTACGGAAGAGTATCTGTTCTACCATGCCGTGGCGAGCGGAGACGTGGAGATAGTGCGAACGAACTGCGAGCAGGGAAGATTTGTGGAGAGCGACGGAGTAGGCGTCCTCTCCAGAGATCCTGTGACGAACCTGAAATATCATTTTGTGATAACGACGGCCATGATCACGCGTTTTTGCAAGCAGAACGGGATGGAGTTGGAGCAGGCGTTCCGGCTGAGTGATTTTTATATCCGGAAGCTGGATGATATTTTTACGATAAAGGAAATATGGGATCTGCACGACGAGATGGTTATAGATTACACAAAGAAAATGCGCAAGTATCTGCGGAGCGACACAAACTCGCGGCATATCAATGTGTGCAAGGAGTACATTTACGCGCACATCAAAGAGCGCATTACGATTGAGGATATGGCGGATGAGCTGGGTGTATCGGCAAGCTATCTGTCTCGTCTGTTTAAAAAGGAGACGGGTGTATCGGCGAGCGTCTATATCCGCGGGCAGAAAATAGAGATGGCGAAGAACCTGCTGCAGTACAGCGAGTATTCTATGATAGATATAGCGAATCGTCTCTCCTTTTCCTCCCAGAGCCATTTTATCCAGCAGTTTCGCGAGGTGACGGGCATGACACCGAAAAAATACAGAGATACCTATTATATGAGACAGTGGGATGTGGAGAGGGAAGGCAGATCGGATTAAATACAGGAAAAGGGCGCGGCACACAGTACGGCGCCCTTTGCTGTTGTGTGGATCAAAGGATCAGTCTGATCTGGTTTTCTTTCTGCAGAAGTCCCGCCGGGATGTAGTTCCCGGGCAGTTCCTTTCCGTTCAGGATCAGCTTCCGGCAGCCGGACTCTTTTCCATCCGGGTTTTCCACAAAAATGTGCAGAATGTTTCCCCGAAATTCTTTTTCTATTTCCAGTTTGTCCCAGCTTTTGGGAATGGAGGGGGCTATTGTGATGCCCCTTATATCGGGGCGAAGTCCGAGGATTCCCTCCACGCAGCCCACCATGACCGTGGACGCGGTTCCGGTGAGCCAGTGCACATGGGAGCGCCCAAAATGCTCACTGGCTTTCCCCTCCGTGAACTGTCCGTAACAGTAGGGCTCCAGATGGCGGATGTCTGCCCGGTCATTCTGAGCGGCGGGAGCGTTTTCCATAAAGTAAGTAAATGCTCTTTCGCCGTGTTCGGCCAGAGCTTCGGCGAGGATCAGCCAGCCCTGGGACTGGGAGAAGATGCCGGCGTTTTCCTTTGTCCCGGGATTGTAGATGACCGCGAGAGCGCCGTCGAAAGCGTGGGCGTGGTAGGGCGGATCCATCAGGAGAGCGCCGTATTCCGTGTTCAGGCGTTTATAGACGTTGTCCAGTATTACCTCTGCCTGTCTTTTGGAGGCAAGACCGCTGATCACAGCCCAGCTTTGGGGGTTCAGCCATATATTTGCCTCGGGATCTTTTCCGGCACCGATGCGTTCGCCCTTTTCAGTGTAGCCCCGGATAAAACGGTCGCCGTCCCAGCATAAGTTCTGGATGATAAGACCGGTCTCCGACTGTTTCTGTTCCAGATATCGCAGATACTCCTCATCCTGTCTGCAGGTGGCAAACTCCCTCAGAATGTTCATCGCATAATAAAACTGCAGTGCGACAAAGGAGGACTCCCCCTCGGCACCGAGGCGAAGACAATCGTTCCAGTCGGCGTAGAGTCCGGCGGGCATACCGTGAGGTCCCAGATGGTCCAGGGAGAAGGAGATGGCGCGTTTCAGATGTTCGTAGACACTTCCTTCACCGCTGTCCGCAAAGGGAATGATCTCGTCCAGAAAGGCAGTGTTTCCCGTCTCCGCAATGTACTTGTAGACTGTCGGAAAGAGCCACAGCGCGTCGTCCGCGCGGTAGGCGGGATGGCCGGTTTCCTGCACATAGGAGGGATCGTCCGGCGTGTTTTCATGTCCGGGATCATGGGTAAATTTTACCAGAGGCAGTCCGCCGCCGTTCTTTGCCTGCGCGGAGAGCATGAAACGGATTTTCTCCGCTGCTGTCTCCGGCGCGAGATGGATGATCCCCTGGATATCCTGCACGGTGTCGCGGTAGCCGTATCCGTTTCGGAGGCCGCAGTAGATGAAGGAGGCGGCGCGGGACCACAGAAAGGTCATGAAACAGTTGTAGGCGTTCCAGATGTTGATCATGGTATTGAATTCGGCGCTGGGAGTCTTTACCTTGAGACGTCCCAGCTTTTCGCCCCAGTCGGCGCGGAGCGCTTCCAGTTCCGGCGCCGTTGTTTTTTCGGGACTGTTGTAGCGCTGCAGGAGAGCAGTGGCTTCGCCGGAGGGCTTCATGCCGAGCAGGAAGAGGATGCTCCTTTTCTCCCCTGGTTCCAGTGTGACGATACAGGAGAGAGCTCCGCAGGAATTTTCGTTATAGCTTGTCACGTTTCCGAGATCGCCGGAGGAAACGCCCTGCGGAGAGCCATATCCGTTGTATCTGCCGAGAAACTGTTCTCTGTCGCCGCAGTAGGAGGAGACTTCTGCGCCCGCGAGTCCGAAAAAGCGCTCCGTTACATTTTTATTGTCAACCTGCTCTTCGGCGGGGAGGGCGTCCAGGTTGCCGTGTATCTGCTGCATGATGCGGTTTTGTTCAAAAAGCGTTCTGGTGATGAACAGGGAATATTGCAGATTCACCTGATCCTGCTCGTAGTTGCAATGGTTTGTGAATTCGGCATACCCCGTCAGGGTGAGATCTCTGGGCTTATCCGAGCGGTTTTCCACGGTGAGGGACCACACCTCGTAATCTTTTCCGAGGGGGACATAGTAGAGCGCCTTGGAGAAGATGCCGTCGTACTCGGCGGTCATCTTTGTATAGCCGAGTCCGTGCCGGCACTCGCTTTTGTACTGATCGGTGTCTTTGCCCACGGGCTGCCAGGAGGCAGACCAGAAATCTTTCGATATATTATCTCTGATGTAGAGATATCTGCCGGGTTCGTCGAACTGGTTGAAGACATAGCGCAGGATCCTGCCGTTGGCGCCGGATTTCGCGAAGCTGTAGCCGCCCGCGTTGTTGGAGATGATAGCGCCGTATTCGGGGGAACCGAGGTAGTTCACCCAGGGTACCGGGGTATCGGGGCGCGTGATGACGTATTCCCGGTTATCGTCGTCAAAATATCCGTATTTCATAGTATATTGTCCGTCCTTTCTGTTTTAGTTCAGGGTGATCGTTATTTGGTGCGCTTCGCCGGAGAGGCCGCAGAGCGTTTCCCGGGGGAGCACACAGAGGGTGCCGTCTGTCACTGAGAGTTTCACGCAGTCGCAGCATGCCCCTGTTATCGTATACTCGCCGTAATCCCGGCGTGTCCTGTTTTCATAGAGAACATCAAACTGTTTTCCCGCGAAAGTGAGACTGATGCGCGCATGCCCGTCCGCATCAAACTGTTCCGCCAGGAGTTTCGGCTGCAGTATCAGATCCCCTGCGTTTCCGCGGACGCCGAAGACCTGTGTGACCATCGTCATCAGATACCAGCTGGCGGCGCCGGTGAGATAGTGGTACATTCCCCTGCCGTCGGAGCGGAAGTATTCCGGTATTCCGGGATAGATGAGGCTGTTCTCAAAGCAGAGCGCGGCGTCGGCGAGGGTTTTTAAGGCTTTCCATCCTTCCCGGATAAAACCCCGGCTGTACAGGGCGTTTGCGTACATGACGGTCATGTGTGAAAAGACGGCGCCGTTTTCCTTTTCTCCGTAGGCAAAGCCGAACATTCTGCCCATATCAAGTTTCAGCTCATGGAAATCCGTATTCAGGCGATAGCCGCCGATCTCTTTTTGGTAGAGATAATGGTCGGCGCTTTTTGTGATCTGCCCGATCTGCTCTTTTGTCGCGATGCCGCCCATGATGGCGAAAACCTGGCCTGTGAGCATCATGCGGACATGGTCCCCGTGGAGACCTTCCACAGCCTGCCCATGGTTGTCGTAGTAGCTGTTAAACCAACCTTCCCCGGTATGGAGGGATATCCATTCGTGGTTCCGTATATAGGTGATAAGCCAGTCTGCTTTTTCGGTCAGATCCAGAGCGAGTTCTTCCAGAGAGAAGGGAACGCGCCTGCCGCTCACGGTGTGCCGGCACTTATCGGTGTAGAGAGCAAGTATTTCCCGCTTCTTGCCGATATCGTCGTAGAGGGAAGAACTCTGGCCGAGCAAAACGGAAATCTCTTCGAGCAGGGGGATGGAGTGCTCCGGGCAGACAGCATCCAAAAGCCGTATCATGGAGGCGAGCTCTAAAAGGCTGCCGGCGTAGGCGCAGGTGAAAGCGACGCTTTCTCCGTGTTCCTGCGCCATATCCAGAGCGTCGTTCCAGTCGGCGCCGCGCAGTCTGTAGAGATTGTGCTCTCCCACATCGTAGAATGCGGTGAGCTGTTGTATCAGGAGATGTTCCAGGATCGTTCCCGTGTAGATATCATTCTCCGATGTCAGCTGGTCGTTTCCGCAGTCTTCGTTCCACAGCGTGTCGGTATCCTCTCCGCGGCAGACCTGCGCATCTTTAAAATAGGGGACTTCCTTCGTCAGGATACGTATGTCTCCGGTCTGGTCCATATAGAGTCTGGTGGTCATCAGGGGCCAGAGAGCATGATCCATCCAGACTCGGGAGATGCCGTTTCGATCCGCAAGGAAGTTGCCGTCCCCCTCTCCGATGATGGTGGCGTTGGTGCCGTCGATGCGGACACCGCCGTAATTTTTCCCGATCATTTCCCCCACGTGTCCCGGATCCATCAGCAAAAGAGAGAGACAATCCTGCCACAGATCCCGCCATCCGCGGCCCCCTCGGCCGTAGTCGTGGTGGGGCAGGAAGGAACAGCCGAAAAGCCGTCGAAGGAGGGGCTGGAAGCCGATCCATTTCATGAGAGAATCGAAATCCGCATCCCCGGTGTGGAAACCGATGTTGACTTTATGCTGCCAATAGGTTTTTGTCTCAGCGAGAGCGGCACAGACTTTATCGGTGGTATTGTATTTTTCGAAGACATTCTGAATTTTTTCCCTGTCATCTTTCATGCCGAGCAGTATGATATAATCCGTTTTTTCGCCGGGAGCGAGAGTGATCTTTTCAAACCGGAAGGCGCCGGCCGCCTCCCTTCCGTCCGCGCGGCTTCCCGCGGGAATGCCGGGGTATTGTTCATAGACCGCGCGGGGGTGGATATAGCTGCCGCCCTCCCCGATAAAGGATTCTGCGGTAGGATAGAAAGCAATGGGAAGAGCGCCGTTTCCGGTACAGCCCAAGACATAATAAATATGACGGTTCGGAAGATGTCCGCGTTCGTCGAAGGACATGGACGGGCAGACAAAGACGCCGTTTTTTTCCGTCCACGTGCGGTGCAGCATGGAGGTAACGTTCCTGTGGTCCCGGATGTTGTCCGCGCTTCTCCCATAGAGCGGGATGGCGGCATAGGGAGTCAGCTCTTTTTCGGTATCGCCATTGTTCCGGATCGTGACATGCATGATCTCCACCGTATCATTCCATGGAATAAAGGAAGTGATCTCGGAGCATAGGGAGGATTTTTTGGAAGCGCGTCTGAGAATGTGGTACATAAATCCCGCCTCCACTTCGCTCTCATCCTGTCGGTCCGTGAATTTTGCCGCCTCCTGCTGCGCGGAGGAGCCTGCCGCGGAATAGACGCATCCGTCCTGCGTCCTGCACCAGAAATTTCTGGTGCAGCGATTGTTATGTAAGTTCTCGGAGCTGACCGGCTCCATCAGGAAGGTCTTCTGGTCGATCTTGGCGTCGCCGCCGAGATTCGGCGTGACGGAACTTTTCAGTCCCGCCTCCGAGGCGAGAGGAAAGTACAGACAGCTCACATTTTCCGGCTGTCTGAGGCAGAAACTGCCCTGGTCGTCGGTGAAGTATATTTGTTTCAACGTGGTTCTCCTTTCTACCGTTTTCTGTATGATGAAGATTATAGCGGGAACAGGCGCATTTATCCTACAAGAAATGTGGGAAAAATATCAGAATCATGACATAAAATGGACGGCTTCCTTAATATAAGGAGGAAAAAGCCTCGATCTGCCGGCAGGAAAAGGTGTCATGAATCTGACATTTTGGGAAGATTTATAATATATCCTCCGGATGAAATCGGGTTATAATCTAATCATCTTAAATACAGATACATACCCAATGGTCAACAGAATAAGGAGGTTTTCAAATGAAAAGGAAATGGATTGCCATGTTACTGACAGCGGCGGTGGCAGCCGGAACACTGACCGGATGCGGCTCCTCAGGGGCGGATTCCGGGACGTCGGGGGAGGAGGGAAAGGTGATCAATATCTACACCTGGAACAATGAGTTCCGTGAACGTGTGGAGCTCATCTATCCGGAGGTGGAAAAAACATCTGAGGACGGAACCGTGACGACACTCAAGGACGGGACGGAAATCCACTGGATCGTGAACCCGAATCAGGACGGCGTTTACCAGCAGAAACTGGACGAAGCCTTATTAAAGCAGGCGGACGCGCCGGCGGATGAAAAAGTGGACATCTTCCTGTCGGAAACGGACTATGTCAATAAATATACGGATGCAGACGCGGACGTGGCGATGCCTCTCACAGATCTTGGCATCGATCCGGATGCGGATCTGGCGGATCAGTATGAATTCACGAAGACAACGGCTTCCGATGTGAACGGCGTGCAGAGAGGTTCCACCTGGCAGTGCTGCCCGGGCCTTTTAGTATACCGCAGGGACATTGCGAAAGATGTATTCGGCACCGATGATCCTGAGGCTGTTGCTGAGAAGACAAAAGACTGGGATACTTTGAAAGTTACGGCGGAGGAATTGAAGGCGAAGGGGTATTACACATTTGCATCCTATGCGGACACCTTCCGTCTCTACGGAAACAATATTGCACAGTCCTGGGTGGCGCCCGGCGAAACGTCCATCAAGGTTGATCCGATGATCATGAGCTGGATTGCTGACTCCAAGGAATGGCTGGATGCGGGTTATCTCAACGAGACGGTAAAGGGACAGTGGAACGACGACTGGAACAAGGCGATGGGTTCCCAGTCCAAAGTGTTCGCATTCCTGTTTCCGGCATGGGGCATCGACTTTACCCTGAAACCCAACTGGGACGGCGAAAGCGGCGCATGGGCGGTTACCACGCCGCCGCAGGAATATAACTGGGGGGGTTCCTACATTCATGCCTGCACAGGCACGGATAATCCGGAGCATGTAAAAGACATCATCCTCGCCATGACTGCGGATAAGGATAATCTGCTGAAGATATCCAAGGAGAAGGCGGATTTCACCAACACAAAGAGCGGTATGCAGGAAGCGGCGTCCGACAACAGCTTCGCGTCGGAATTTCTGGGCGGTCAGAATCCGTTCACATATTTCGCACCTGTTGCGGAGAACATCAAGATCGCGCCGCTGTCCGCTTACGATCAGGGCTGTGTGGAACTGATCCAGAATTCTTTCAGCGATTATTATCAGGACAAAGTAGACTACGATAAGGCGAAAGCAAACTTTGAGACGGCGATCAGGGAACGTTATCCTGACGTGACTGAGGTTGTGTGGCCGCAGTAAGGGCAGCAGAGAAGTATCTGCGGGGCGAAACCGCCCCGCAGTAATCTGAGAGAAAGGAATGATGTTTTATGAAAAAAAAGAGTAAAAGCATCAGTTACGCAAAGTGGGGATACATTTTTATCCTTCCATTTTTTGTGAGCTTCTTCATTTTTTCGCTGATCCCCCTGATCGATACGATACGCTACAGCTTCTTTGAATACTATCGCTCGGGAATCAAGGAGATCGGTCCAAACTTTATCGGTATGGCAAATTATGCCGAACTGTTGAAATCGGATATGCTAAAATACGGCGGAAACACTCTGATCCTGTGGCTGATCGGTTTCATCCCCCAGATTCTGGTGGCGCTTCTTCTGGCAGTGTGGTTTACGGATATCCGGATGAAGATCCACGCAAAGCAGTTCTTTAAGGTGGTCATATATCTTCCGAATCTGATCATGGCGTCAGCGTTCGCCATGTTGTTTTTCACGATGTTCTCCACCAACGGACCGGTGAACGAGATCCTGATGTCCATGGGTCTTACGGAGAAAGCCATCGACTTTATGGGAACCGTGGGCGGCACAAGGTCTCTGATCGGGCTGATGAACTTTTTGATGTGGTTCGGCAATACGACGATCATGCTGATGGCTGCGATCATGGGCATCAGCGTGGATATCTTCGAGGCTTCCGATCTGGACGGCTGTACGGGACTGCAGAGGTTTTTCTATATTACGCTCCCGCAGATCAGACCGATCCTCGCCTATACGCTGATCACTTCCGTCATCGGCGGTCTGCAGATGTTCGATGTACCGCAGATCCTGACCAACGGGCAGGGAAATCCGGACCGTACATCCATGACGCTTATCATGTTCTTAAACAATCACTTAAAGAGCAGGAACTATGGTATGGCGGGCGCATTGTCAGTCTATCTGTTTATTGTCAGCGGGATTTTGTGCTTCTTCGTGTATAAAATGACGATCGATGACGATCCGGACGGTTCCAAAGCGGCGGCGAAGAAGAAAGCGAAAGAAGAAAGGAGAAGGAGGTAGGATATGAAACAGCAAAAACCAGCTCATCTGCGGAACGTGATCGCGCATATCGTACTGATTATTTTGTCCTTTATGTGCCTGTTCTTTTTCTATATTTTGATCATCAATGCGACCCGCTCCCATGCGGATCTGCAGAAGGGATTTTCGGCGCTGCCCGGGAACGCTTTTATAACCAACCTGAAAAATATAGCGAACGACGGTACTTTCCCGATGTTCCGCGGTATTGTGAACAGTCTGATCGTGTCGGTGTCTTCCGCGGCGATCTGTACATACTTTTCTTCCCTGACGGCTTACGGTCTGTATGCCTATGACTTTAAGGTGAAGAAGGTTGCGTTTACGTTTATCATGGCGATCCTCGTGATGCCGACACAGGTGACGGCAATGGGCTTTCTGCGGTTGATCACAAAGATGGGGATGTACGATTCCCTGTTGCCGCTCATCATCCCGTCAATCGCTTCACCGGCAGTATTTTACTTTATGTACAGCTACTTACAGTCCTCTCTGCCCATCTCTCTGGTGGAGGCGGCAAGGATCGACGGTTCGGGAGAATTCAGGACGTTTAATCAGATCGTGATTCCGATCATGAAACCGGCGATCGCGGTACAGGCGATATTCAGCTTTGTGGGTACCTGGAACAATTACTTCGTACCGGCGTTGGTGATCCAGTCGAAAGACAAGATGACGGTGCCTATCCTGATCGCGACGCTCAGGGGCGCGGACTTCATGAACTTTGATATGGGAAAAATCTACATGATGATCACGGTGGCTATTGTTCCCATTATCATTGTGTATCTACTGCTCTCGAAGTATATTATCGCGGGTGTGACGCTTGGCGGTGTGAAAGAATAGGGCTTTGGCGGATATCTCCATTGTTGACTACAGTACAGCTATACGACGGCGTATGCTGTACTGTTTTTGTTATGATGTCATAGGGAATCCGCTTGTCGTGAGAGGGCATATGGAATATAATATAACTTATAATTTAGCGAGTATTGCAGGTCACAGAGCGAAGTGAGAAGGCGCAGGAAGAACTGTCATTTCAGAATTATGAAAAGAAAAAGGAGAAAATAGAGATGAGAAACCGATATGAGATAGATTGGGGCGTGTACGCGGAGACAGCGGCGAGAGCGGCGGCAGAGGGCGCGGTCCTCCTGAAAAATGATAACCGTGCGCTTCCCCTGAGGGAGGGGGAGAGGGTGTCGGTGTTCGGCAGAATCCAGTTTGATTATTATAAGAGCGGCACAGGATCGGGCGGCATGATCAACACGAAGTATGTGGTGGGGATTTTGGACGCGCTGAAAGAAGAAAAACTGGAGCTGAACCGGGAACTGGAGGACATCTATCGGGAATGGGCCAGTGAGCATCCCTTTGATTTCGGGAGCGGATGGGCAAAGGAGCCCTGGAGCCAGCGGGAGATGCCGCTGGAGCGCGAGGTGGTGGAGCGGGCGGCTGCGGTGAGCGACGCGGCGTTAGTTATCATCGGGCGTACGGCGGGGGAGGAGCGGGACGCGGAGAATAAGCCGGGCAGCTATTACCTCTCCGGGGAGGAGGAGCAGATGTTGGAGAAAGTCTGCGCCTCTTTTGAGCGCGTCATTGTTGTGCTGAATGTGGGAAATATCATCGATATGAAATGGGTGGAAACCTACGATCCGCAGGCGGTGCTCTATGTGTGGCAGGGCGGCATGGAGGGCGGACACGGCGCGGCGGAGGTGTTGATGGGGAGGATGAGCCCCTGCGGCAAACTGTCGGACACGATCGCTCTCTCAGTGGAGGATTATCCGTCGTCCGGCAATTTCGGTTCGCCCCGGGGGGACCGATATCAGGAGGATATCTACGTCGGGTATCGCTATTTCGAGACTTTCGCGGAGGCGAAGGGGAAGGTGCTGTATCCGTTCGGATTCGGGCTTTCCTACACCTCTTTTGAGATAAAGAGCGAGATGGAGACGGGGGAAGAGGGATGCGTTTTTTCCGTCAGGGTGAAAAATACGGGAGCTGTGCCCGGAAAAGAGGTGGTGCAGGTGTATGTCGGCGCACCCCAGGGGAAGCTTGGAAAGCCGTCCCGTGAGATGGCGGCGTTTGCGAAGACAAGGTGTCTTGCGCCGGGAGAGGAGCAGAAGATAACGCTGACAGTGACAAAACGGTCCATCGCTTCCTATGATGACAGTGGAGCGACAGGGAATAAGTCCTGCTTTGTGTTGGAGGCGGGCAGCTATCGCTTCTATGTGGGTGCGGATGTGAGGAGCGCGGCCTTTGTCGGGAGTATGGAGATAAATGCGCTTGAAGTATTGGAACACTGCACGGAGGCGCTTTCGCCGGTGGAGAGGTTTGAGCGGTTTGTGCCGGAGCGGGAGAAGAAGTCGGAGCCGGCGGAGAGATTCGCGGTATCCCGGGAGCAGGCGCCGCTTCGCACTTACAGCATGGCGGAGCGGAGCAGAGGGGAGAAAAAACAGGAGATCACCTATACCGGAGATAAGGGATATAAACTGGGGGATGTATATGACGGGAAGGTGTCGATGGAGGACTTTGTCGGGCAGTTGAGCGATGAGGATCTGTGCTGTATCGTCCGGGGCGAGGGGATGTGTTCCCCGAAGGTGACGCCGGGGACGGCGGCGGCTTTTGGCGGCGTCACGAATTCGCTGGAAGGCTATGGGATTCCCTGCGGGTGCTGTGCGGACGGTCCTTCCGGCATCCGTATGGACTGCGGGACGCACGCGTTCAGTCTGCCCAACGGAACCTGTCTTGCCTGCACCTTCAACGAGGAGCTGGTGGAAAAGCTCTATGAGCTGGAGGGAGCAGAGATGCGGAAAAATCATATCGATATTCTGCTCGGACCGGGCATGAATATCCACAGGCATCCGCTGAACGGCAGGAATTTCGAGTATTTTTCGGAGGATCCTCTGCTGACCGGAAAGATGGCGGCGTCACAGATCAGAGGCATGGCAAAATATCAGGTGACGGGAGCGATGAAGCATTTTGCGGCGAACAATCAGGAGTTTAACCGCAGAGAATGCAATGCCGTGATTTCGGAGCGTGCCCTGCGGGAAATCTATCTGCGCGGATATGAGATCGCAGTGAAAGAAGCCGGAGCCTATGTGGTGATGACGACCTACGGCGCGGTCAACGGCCTCTGGACGGCGGGGAATTATGATCTGCTCACCACAATATTGAGGAAGGAGTGGGGCTTTGACGGGCTTGTCATGACTGACTGGTGGGCGTATGTGAATGAGGAGGGAGGTCCTGCATCGATCAGGAATGTCGCTGCCATGGTGCGGAGCCAGAATGACGTCTATATGGTGGCGCAGGATGCGGAGAAGAATTCCAATGAGGATGATCTGAAGGAAAGCCTGAAAAACGGGACTTTGCGGAGAGCCGATCTGCAGAGGTGCACCGTGAATATACTGAAGGTGCTGATGCGCTTGCCCGTGATGGACCGGAGCCTCGGCCGAACCAGCGAGGAGGAGCGGGCGGCTTCGGAAGCCATGGCGGAAGAGGACCGGGTGGACTTTGATATCAAATGGTATGAACTTGATGAAAAGCTGGAACTGGACGGCAGGGACATCGATACGGGGAAAGGAAAGTCCTTTGTCTGCGGCCTGCGGGTGGAGGAAGGAAGCCGGTATAGGGTCCGTTTCAGGGCAAAGATAGATGCTTCCGAGCTTGCCCAGGTGCCGATGACTGTCTTTGCAAACGGTATTCTGCAGAGGACGCTGACGTTCAATGGAACTGAGGGCAGATATGTGGAGACAGAGCTGTCGATGGAGCCGCTTATGAATTCCAACAGTTACCTGAAATTGTTTTTTGCGGAGAGCGGGATGCAGATCGATAAGATATTTATGGAGCGTGAGTGATGGAGATTTCGGATTATGGCATTACATAACACAGACGATAAACATGACTTTACGGTGGGCTCCATGTCGGACAGCATCGTCCGGCTGGCTCTGCCGATGATTTTGGCGCAGCTTGTCAACGTTTTATACAATATCGTGGACAGGATGTATCTGGGACATATGGAGGGGGACGGGCGTCTGGCGCTGACCGGCGTGGGCGTGGCGTTTCCGATCATCACGATCATCAACGCTTTTGCCAATCTCTGCGGGAGCGGCGGAGCGCCTCTGTGCTCCATCGAGAGAGGGCGGGGGGACGAGGAGAAGGCTAGGCAGATCATCGGAAATTCCCTGACGCTGCTTCTTCTGTTCGGGATCGCCCTGACGGCTCTGGGGTATCTTGTCAAGACGCCGCTTCTGTATCTTTTCGGCGCCAGCGATGAGACTTATCCCTACGCCAACGCGTATATGGATGTCTATCTGGCGGGCAACCTGTTTGTGATGCTGGGGCTGGGGATGAATCCGTTTATCGAGTCCCAGGGGTTTGCGAAGACAGGGATGCTGACGGTGGTGATCGGCGCTGTTCTGAATCTGATTCTGGATCCGCTGTTTATCTTCGGGCTGGGACTCGGGGTGCAGGGCGCCGCGGCGGCGACGATTCTTTCGCAGTTTGTGTCGGCGGTGTGGGTGCTGTGCTTTCTGTGCGGGAGGAGGGCTATCCTGCGCCTGAATCTTCCGGCGCTGCGGCTGCGGTGGGAACTGGTGAAGCGGATTCTGGCGCTGGGTCTGTCGGGGTTTACGATGTCTGTGACCAACTCTCTGGTGCAGATCTTCTGCAATGCGTCTCTGTAGTTCTATGGAGGCGATCTGTATGTGGGGGCGATGACGATCATCTACTCCGTGCGGGAGGTGGCGCAGATGCCCATACAGGGCTTTACCCAGGGAGCACAGCCGGTGCTCGGGTACAATTATGGCGCCGGGCAGAACGGGCGCGTGAAGGAGGGTATCCGATTCATCCGGCGGGTGACCGTGCTGTACGCGGTGGGCGTCTGGGCGGTGCTGATGCTGTTCCCGCGCTTTATCGTCGGGTTTTTCAACGGCGAGGAGGCGCTGATGGAGGTGGCTGTGGTCTCGATGCGCTGGCATTTCGCGCTGTTTTTCTTTATGGCGTTCCAGTATGTGGGGCAGACCGTGTTCGTGAGTCTCGGTAAGGCGAAGCAGGCGGTGTTCTTTTCACTGTTTCGCAAAGCAATTCTGGGTGTGCCTTTGATACTGATCCTGCCGCGTCTGTGGGACCTGGGCATCACCGGCGTTCTGGCAGCGGAGCCTGTGACGAATGTGGTCGGCGGGCTGGCCTGCTATCTGACGATGATGGCTGTGGTCTGGAAGAAATTGTGAGGCGGCGTTAAAAAGGATGCGGCACATTATAAAAATATGGTATGATATCTTGTGATCGGTGAGAGAATAAGAGATATATTCAGAGGATCGTGAAGTGTTTCTGCGGAGGACGGGAATGAGCAGTATCGACAAAAACAGGCTCCGATGCAGTGGCAAGTCGCCTTTATTTTGTCGATACTGCTCATTCCCTGTGTCTCGGAGAGAGGCTTCGCGATCATCTGAAAAGATATGGATTGGAAAGGAGAAAAGAAATATGTTGGAAGTCGGAACAAGGGCGCCGGGGTTTTCGCTGCCGGACCAGAACGGGGACATGCACACGCTGGAGGAGTACAGGGGGAAAAAAGTCGTTCTGTATTTTTATCCGAAGGACAATACGCCGGGCTGTACGAAGCAGGCGTGCAATTTCGGGAAACTTTATCCGCAGTTTACGGAGAAGGGTGCGATGGTGATCGGAGTCAGCAGGGATTCCGTGGCGTCGCACAAGAAATTTGAGGAGAAGTACGGTCTGCCGTTTACTCTGCTGTCCGATCCGGAACTCTCCTGTATTCAGGCTTACGATGTGTGGCAGGAGAAGGTCAATTACGGGAAGAAGAGCATGGGAGTCGTGCGGACGACCTATCTGATCGATGAGAACGGTGTGATCGAGAAGGCGTTCGGCAAGGTGAAGGCGGAGGAGAACCCGGAGCAGATGCTCGGGGAGCTGTAGAGGATACTGTTTAGTGCAATGCACGAATAATGCATTGACAAAATGATATCTGGGGAATATAGTAAAAGCAGGAGGTGATATTGTGGCGACTACCAATATAACGATGAGAATGGATGAAGATCTGAAAGCCCAGGCGGAAGAACTGTTTGCGGATCTGGGTCTGAATATGACTTCGGCTTTTACGATATTTGTAAAGCAGGCGATCAGGGAGCAGCAGATTCCGTTTATGATCTCGAGAGAGATACCGAATGAGGAAACACTGGAGGCTATAGAAGAGGTCAAGCGCATGAAAAAGGATCCTTCTATCGGAAAATCTTATACGGATGTTGACGAGATGATGAGGGAATTGCTGGCATGAAATATACGATAAGACCCACTGCAAAATTTCAGAAAGATTTAAAAAGAGTACACAGAAGGGGCTATGATATCTCCCTGCTGACAGATGTGATTAAAAAACTCGCAGATGGCGAGCCTCTGCCGCAGAAGAATAAGGATCATGCGCTTATCAGGAATTACGCCGGGTGCAGGGAGTGCCATATAACGCCTGACTGGTTATTGATCTACGAAGTGGACCACGGGGAATTGATATTGTATTTGACAAGGACGGGCACACACAGTGACCTGTTCTGATAGATTAAGGACTGCACAGTACAAAAATCATAATGTTATAGTGCGGCAAAACCTATGGAAAAGAGGAGAAAACCGGTATGAAAATTATTATTTCACCGGCAAAGAAGATGAATGTGGACAGGGATTCCCTTGCGGTGAAGGGGATGCCCTGTTTTCTTGCGGAGGCAAAAATTTTGATGCGGGAGATCAAAAAGCTTTCCCTTGAGGAGGCGAAGGCGCTGTGGAAGTGCAACGACAGGCTGGCAGAGTTAAATTTCCGGCGCTTTGCGGAGATGGATCCGGAGAGGTGTCTGACGCCTGCGCTCCTTTCCTACGAAGGATTGCAGTATCAGCATATGGCGCCGGGGGTGTTTACGGAGAGCGCGCTTGACTATGTGGAGGAGCATTTGCGGATCTTGTCCGGGTTTTACGGTGTGCTTTGCCCTTTTGACGGCGTGGTTCCCTACCGGCTTGAGATGCAGGCGCGGTTGTCCGTGGATGGAAAAAAAGATATGTATGCATTCTGGGGCGATAAGCTCTACCGCAGGCTGATGGAGGGAAACCGGGACGGGATCATTCTGAATCTGGCTTCGAAGGAGTATTCCTGCGCAGTGGAGCCGTTTGTGGAGTCCGGGTGCCGGTTTATCACCGTCTGCTTCGAGGAGGATGTGGACGGGAAGCTCAGGCAGAAGGGCACGCTCGCGAAGATGGCGAGAGGGGAGATGGTACGGTTTCTGTCGGAGAATGGCGTGGAGGATGCGGATGGGGTGAAAGCGTTTGACGGCATGGGATACCGGTACAGGGAGGAATTGTCGGATGAGGTGAAGTTTGTGTTTGTGAAGGGTACATAGGGAGAAGGGGAAAAGGTGTGGAGGCTGGTTTATCGTATTATTGTGTGAGAATGCAGATAATATGAGTATTGGAGGATTGCATGGAACGATTTGATTTTGATCTTAAATTTTTTGACAGATACAGAGAAGGCAATAGGTTGGAAGTAAAGAAAGCAAGTGGGGGATTGCCGAATAGTTTATGGGAAACATATTCTTCCTTTTCAAATTGTAATGGGGGAATGATAATACTTGGCGTAAAAGAGAGGGAAAATGGCAGTTGGTACACAACCCATTTGGAGAATAGAGATAAATTGCTTAAAAATTTCTGGGATACGATAAATAATCACACAAAGGTCAGTGTGAATCTTCTGACAGAAGAAAATATAGATACGTATGAAGTGAATGGAGATGTGATCATCACGATTTGGGTTCCCAGAGCGGAACGTGAATATAAGCCGGTCTATATTAACGATAATCTTCTTAAGGGAACCTTCAGAAGAGATCACGAGGGGGATTATCGTTGCTCTGAGGCAGAAGTGAGAGGAATGCTTCGAGATCAGGCTGATAGAAGTATTGATAATAAAATTCTCGTAAATATGGATATGAACGTACTATGTCAGGAGAGTATAAAGGATTTCAGATCACGCCATAAGGTGGTAAACGAAAATCATGTGTGGCACAGGTTGAATGATGAAGAATATCTTGAGAGAATAGGAGCAGCGCAAATTTCGGAAGGAGACGGAAAACTGCATCCAACGGCAGCGGGTCTACTTATGTTTGGAGAAGAATATAAAATACGGTATGAGTTTCCGGAATATTTTCTTGACTATAGAGAAATGCTTGATCCTGCAATAAGATGGACTGACAGGTTGGAATCAAGTTCTGGTGAATGGAGCGGGAATCTGATGGACTTCTTTTTCCAGATGGAGAGAAAGCTTTTCAGGGATTTGAAAAAGCCGTTTAAGCTTGAGGGATTTACGAGGATCGATGAAACACCGGTTCATAAAGCTGTTCGAGAAGCGCTGGCAAATTGCATAGCAAATGCGGATTTTAATTTCCCAAGAGGAATTGTGATTAAAAAAGATTTGGATTCTCTTGTCATAGAAAATCCGGGAAGTATAATTACCGGCAAGGCGCAGATGCTTAAAGGTGGAATATCTGAACCGAGAAATAAGGTGATTATGAAGATGTTTAATCTTATTCGTGTGGGCGAGCGCGCCGGAAGTGGCGTACCGGATATATTTCAGGTGTGGAATGATGAAGGCTGGAAAGAACCGATTGTAGAAGAACAATACAGACCGGATAGGACTATATTGAAATTATTCTTTGTAGAAAGAGAAGTTCTTCCAGATTTTCTTCCAGAAAATAAAAAAGATGGAAGAAAATCTGGAAGAAAGAAAGGTGGCAGGTTGAAAACCGATGAAATAGAAAGGAGAAAAGAAACCATTTTACAGTTAATGAGAGAAAATTCTTTTATTACAATGAATGAGATGGCAGAGAAATTGGGAATATCACGGGGAATGACAGAAAGTACAGTAAAAGACTTGAAAAAGGAAGGAAGGCTTGTACGTGAAGGTTCTACTAAAAGGGGAAAATGGATTGTAAAGAATGACAGAAAATAGTAACTTCTATCTGATAGCCCGCAGGAATTGGAAACAATCTCCTATTCACAACAGAACGCATGTTTGATATAGTAGTAAAACAAACATATGTTCTGAACGGAGGTGAAAAAAGTGGAAGGTCAGGCTTGCGGCGGAGTATATCAGGATGAGAATGTCAACATTCCGATCCAGCTTTTTTCTGTCACGGACCGCGACGGAAAGATCACGCCGCTCTGGTTTCGTTTGGAGACCGGGGAGCATGAGATCAGGAAATTCCGGGTGGAGAGCGTCGTATCGAGGGATGAAAAGTATTATGTCGGCGTGAAGGAGAAGCAGTTTGTGTGCAGGATCAGGCAGGGAGAGATGTACAGGACGCTGGAGATGCGGTACAACACGGCGACGCAGAGATGGCGGATCTTCCGTTTTTTATAGGGATGGGAAGGTATATTTTTCATGTGGACGTCAACAGCGCCTTTCTCTCGTGGAGTGCGGCTTACCGCAGGGAGGTGCTGGGGGAGCGGGAGGATCTGCGGCTGATTCCGAGCATTGTCGGCGGGGATCAGGAAAAGCGCCACGGCATCGTGCTGGCAAAGAGCGTTCCGGCGAAGAAATACGGGATC
The DNA here is from genome assembly GCA_947643595.1 of uncultured bacterium. Taxonomy (GTDB): domain Bacteria; phylum Bacillota; class Clostridia; order Lachnospirales; family Lachnospiraceae; genus 1XD8-76. The sequence continues at coordinate 23,124 of CANRWP010000009.1, forward strand.
CAAACCGGGGAGGCGGTGGTGTCCGCGAAGCGCAAATGTCCGGGATTGGTTGTGATTCCGCCGGACTACAGACTGTATGTCAACGCGTCGAGGGCGCTTATCGCGAAGCTTAAGCAGTACACGGATCAGGTGATCCAGTACAGCATCGACGAGGCATGGGCTGTGTTTGACGGCTTTGAGAGGCTGTACGGGCGCGGGCAGATGGTACATTTTGCCTGCGGACTGAAGGATGAGATCAGGGAGGAGCTGGGGTTTACGGTGAATATCGGGGTCTCGGATAATTTTCTCCTGTCAAAGATGGCGGGCGGTTTCTCGAAGCCGGATAAGGTGCACACGCTTTTTCCGGAGGAGATAGAGAGGAAAATGTGGCCTCTGCCGGTCTCGGAGCTGTTTTTCACGGGGAAGGCGACGGCGGCAAAGCTGCACGGGCTGGGGATTTGCACGATAGGAGAGCTGGCGCGCGCCGATGAGGCGATGATCAGGGCGAACCTGAAGACGCCGGGGCTGATCGTGCAGGGGTATGCACGGGGCAGGGATCTGGAACCGTATCTGTTCACCCGCGAGGCGAACAGGGGGTACGGCAACAGTCTGACCGCCCCGGTGGATATCGTGACGAGGGAGTACGCGGAGCATCTGATGCTCTCGCTGTGTGAGACGGTGGGGATGCGTCTGAGGGCGGACGGGGTGAAGGTGCGGCTGGTCAGCGTGCATATCACGGACCATGCGTTTCGGCGGGACAGCAGGCAGATGCAGCTTCCGACGGCGACGGATGTGACGGAGGAGATCTACCGGGCGGTATGCGGGATATTCGGGCGGCTGTGGGACGGAAGGACGCCTCTGCGGCAGGTCGGCGTGCACACCTCGAAGGTGGAGGAGGGCGCGGGCAGGCAGTATAATCTGTTTGACGGGCAAAAATTTGACAGATTGGAAACGTTAAACCGGGCGGTGGATCGGATCCGGGAGAGATACGGGGAGGACGTGGTGTTCCGTGCAGGCTTTCTGGATAGCAATGTGCCCCATATGGGCGGCGGACTGGACAGGGAGCGGCGCAGCGGAGTGACACTTGGGATAGATGTGGAGAGGGAGAGGGCGGAGGATTTGTGAGGCCGCTTTCTCACGTCTTCTCGAAGGCGATCCTGGGGCTGCCGTCGGAGACGTAGATGGTGCCGCATTTTTGAAAGCCGAGTTTTATGACGAGATGCTGCATAATGAGATTATCCTGGTGGGTATCGATGCGCAGATGAGGGATTTTGCTTTCGCAGTAGGTGACTGCTTCCGCAAGGATCCCTTTTTTCGTGCCGTTTCCGGCTATTCGGTGTATCGTGCCGTAGGGGGCGTCGGAGAGCCAGGCGCCGTCTTCGATGCGGCGGTAGGTTTCATCCTCCCCGATGATAAAGGCGAATACGCCGTAGATCGCGCGGGAATCCCGGCAGAGATAGAGGTGTCCGTTCTCGATATCCCGCAGGAGAAGATCTCTTTGCGGATAGCCGCCCGCCCATTGACGGGGGTTGCCGGAGCTTGCCATAAAGTCTCTGGCGTACCGGTAGATGGTTAAGATGTCTGGCAGGTTGTGTTCTTCGGCGGGTGTTATCATGGGAGCCTCGCTTCTATAGGTATTTTTGCAGGTCAGATCCTGTATCATTTTACCACAATTTTTGAGGGGAGTCATATATTTTATAAAACTCCTCGTTCAAATTCTGATTGACACTCTGTCGGTGATATGGTACATTATAAACAACAGGAAACTCTATCGGGAATATGGTACAAAAAAGTGGAGGGAACAGCGACGATTTTCAACAGCGTGGAATGGGCGCGGAAAGGCGGACAATATGGGAAGGCAAAATTATATGACGATCACCGTGGCGGATACGGTGCAGGATATGTTTCACGAGTTTGTGACAAAGAAGGGACTGACGAAGACGGCGGCATTGAACGATGTTCTGGAGATGTATATGCTGGCGAAGGATGAGAAACTGTACTTGGAACTGAAAAAGAGATATCTGCACGTGGAGAGCGTGAGAAACATGATCGCGGACAGGGATGGAAAAGCCGGAGGTCCGGCGGAGGAGTTTATTTTTATGAAGCTCGGGATGTCCGAGACGGCGGACGGCGATCCCCTTGACGGGGAGGAGACGGTCCGTCTGTATATGGAGGACGAGAGAGAAAGGGGGTATACATGGTTTTCCACACAGTCGTTGTACTACGGAATGAGTGATGCGCGGATAAAATACTACAACAAAAAAATAGAGGGCGGGACAAAGGTGCGTATCCTGTTTGCGGTCAACAATGAAAATTATGACAACGATATCGCGTTTTCGGCGGAGGTGCTGGAGGTTTATTCCAGGAAACTGCCGGTCGGCTGTCCTGAGGACAACGGCTATCCAATAGCATATGACGACGAGAAGGCGAGGATCTGGATCAAGATGAGACATATCGAGGAGGAGAAAGAGATCAATGCGAGTATGCTTCAGATCACCAGCACGGGCAGGGATCTGAAACAGACGATTTCCAATGCGCAGTATCATTTCGGGTATGTTTCGTTTAAGAGGAATTGAGGAGGAGAAAGAATGAGTACAGACATGAAAAAGGAACGACTGATAATCAGCGGAAAAAGAGAAGAGGTTATCGCTTCACTGCGGGACCAGGCAGGGATGGATGAGGACGGTGCGGAAGAACTGCTGGATTTTCTGGAAAGTGATCCGTCCGTTTTGGGCGCTGATGAAAAGTTTGAGCGGAGTCTGCATATGGAAGAGACCGAAGAAGGAAGGGACAGAGGAGGTTTTACGCTGGGGCTGATGATGCCGAAATATAATTATTATATCAATATAACGGCCGCTACTGTATTCGTACTCTCTCAGATCATCGATAAAAGAACCTCTATTCCTGTCACGTCGTTTGGTCTGGCCGCCAGGGGAATGAACAGACTGGTTCAGAAAATAGAGGAAGATTCCGGGGTGAAATGCATTCTTCTGGAACTGTTGAGGCTGCCGGAGAAGACGGGAAGGGAGGATCTTCTCGACAGGTTTAAAGGGGAGTGCTGCAATAACCATCTGTCATGCCGCTTTCGGAATGAGGGAAAATGCCGATGTACCTGCGAGGATGCGGCGGAAATTCTGGAAAAATTGGCGGATAAGGGTATTTTGAAAAGGACAGGGGATGCTTACCGCTATACCGTGGTCGGCAGTTTATAAGGAGCTGTTATGAAATTAAACTATGTGAACGGATATTACAATCCTTCTTTTTTTAATATGACGCTTGATACGGATGAGAGAATAGAGACCGCTATAGAACGGCATTCTGAAACGTTTATACACGAGTTTATCCACTATCTTCAGGATCTGATATTGCCGTATAATATCAGATTGAATATGGGGTTGATGCGCCAGTTTCTGAATGTGCGGCGATGCGCTGCGGGAGGGATAGAGCGGCCCTTTGATCGCTGGGATGAGGATGAGAGATTGCTTCGTCTGCAATTTGACTATACGATCGGGAAGAATAAAAGGGAGGAAGACTATGTTCTCCATGTGAGGAAGATGGAGGATGCTGTTGCCGTCTATGAGGAGGCAGGCGGCTATGATGAGATATTTACCGGACGGGAGAGAAATTTCAAAATTTTTACCTATAATATAAAGGTGAATGATATGCAGACATCCTACAATCTGGGCGCCAGGGATCTGCTGGAATATATCGCCTGCAAGATAGGGAAGAGGCATTATCCGTGCGCCAAAGAACTTCCGCAGCTACCCTATATGTCCGTAGATCTGCTCTTTGAACATTATGGGCTGTCATCGGTGCCGGAGGACGTCAGAGTGTGTGTCGCGGAGGCATGTCTCTACAATGACAATCCGATGCGGCTGCTCCTGTTTCAGTTTTTAGAAAAAGAAGAGATGAAACAGATGTTATGCCGTTTGAGTTATGATGAGATATACCGCTTTCTGTTGTCGATGGAATTCAGAACCACAGACGGAGTGGCGGAGGCGGTCAGGCATAAGACATATCGAAAGCTGAAACAATTTGAGACGGATCTCAACGTGGGCTATTTTTATTTTGAGGGTATCAGAAATTGGATAACAGAAGTAAGCGATTTTGCAAAGAGCGAACTGACGGACAGATTTATATTTTCAGATATGTATCGGATGAGCGACGAAGAATTTTCAAGGACTGTCTCCGCTGTCATAAGCAGAATAGGTTTTCCGCTCGTCATGAACAGGAAAAGGGAGTGTGTCACGATTCTGTCGGGAGGACAGGGCAGTGCGTCCGGCTTTGTCCAGTTTTATGTGATGCAGGAATTTATGAGGTATATCACGGGAACGGGCGAGGAGAGATGTCCTGTCTATGAGTTTTGCAGGGCAAACTGGGGAAGCGACAGCGACGGCTGCGACAGCGGCGTAAAGCTGAAGCGGATAGATAATAAAGATTGTCCGTACGCTGAATTTTTGAAGGCCTACGGTCTGGAAAACCGGGTTTGACAATTTATGGGAGACTTGTACACAGTCTCTATATGGCATATAATAATATTAAATCTTTACAGGAGTGGAAAGCATCATGGCAAAAAAAGAATATTTTACATTTTTATCGAGCGACAAAAAGACCGACATCCACGGGGTGAAATGGATCCCGGAATCGGGGGAGTATACGGCGGTTCTGCAGATCTGCCACGGCATGACGGAGTATGTGGAGCGGTATCGGGAGTTTGCGGATTATATGACGGCGCACGGCTATCTGGTGGTGGGGCACGACCATCTGGGGCACGGGGATTCCGTTGGGAGCACGGACGACTGGGGCTATATCGCGGATGAGCGGGGCGAACAGTATATGATAGCGGACATCCACAAAGTCAGGAAGATAACGGAGAAGGAAAATCCGGGGCTGCCCTACTTTATACTGGGGCACAGCATGGGCTCCTATCTGTTGAGAAAATATGTCACCAGGTATGGAGAGGGACTCTCGGGCGCAATCATCGTCGGAACCGGCAGTGTGCCGGATATCGTTTTGAAGACGGGGATGTGTGTGGCGAGATGCATCGCCCTGTTCAAGGGCTGGCGCCATCGGAGCCGGTTTATGGAGAAGCTGTTCTTTTCCGGTCCCTTCCGGAAGTTCAGCATGGGCAGCAGTGACCCGGAGAACAACTGGCTGACGAAGGATATTGCCAGGATAGAGAAGTATTACGGGGAGCCGAAGTGTTCTTTCCATTTTACGCTGAACGGCTTCTACAATGTGATGAAGGTGGTCTCCTTTGACAATCAGATGAAGTATACGGAGAGGATCCCGAAGGATCTGCCGATCGTTCTGCTGTCCGGCGCCAATGATCCGGTGGGAGACCTCGGGAAGGGCGTCAAGAGAGTGGAGAGGCAGTTTCGCAGAGTGGGGATAAAGGACCTGTACTGCAGGCTGTACGCGAACGACCGGCATGAGATACTGAATGAGACGGACAGGGATGTGGTGTATCTGGATATTTTGAGCTGGTGCGAGCGGAGAAGATAAATCGAGAAAGGGCTAAGTGAGCATGAAGCAGATATTCCTGGTGGAGGACGATAAGGAGATCGCGAAAAATCTGTCGCTCCTGCTGAGAGCGGAGGGCTTTGCCGTGACGCACGCGGGGACAAAGGGCGAGGCGGCAGAGTTGATAGGCGGGCAGAAGTTTGACCTGGCGCTTGTGGATATCTCCCTGCCGGACGGAAACGGCTACGCGGTCTGTACCGAGATCAGGGAGGCGCAGGATATTCCGGTCATCTTTCTCACGGCGTCGGGCGATGAGGCCAGCGTTGTGACAGGGCTCAACATGGGGGCGGACGACTATATCATAAAGCCTTTCCGCCCCAGGGAGCTGATCGCCAGAATCCGGGCGGCTCTCAGAAAGAGCGGGCGTGTTTCCTCCGCGTTTGAGGCAGGAGGGCTCTCGGTGGATACGGGGAGCGGTATTGTGAAGAAAAACGGCGGCGAGGTGTTTCTCTCCGCCCTGGAATACCGGCTTTTGCTGGTATTTATCAACAATCCGGAGAGCATCATCACAAGAGAGCGCCTGTTAAGCGAGCTGTGGGATGCGGCGGGGGAGTTTGTGGGCGACAATACGCTGACGGTTTACATAAAACGCCTGCGGGAGAAGATCGAGGACGATCCGGGAGAGCCGAAGATTATCCTGACGGTCCGGGGGATGGGGTATCGGCTGGGGAGGCGGTGAGGATGATATGCTTCGGAACAGGGAAATAAGACGGTTCAGTCTTGGATTTTGTGCCGTCGCCCTTATCGGTGCGGCGGCGGGGTTTTGGATCGATCCGGCGGCGGGAAGCCTTGCCCTTTCTCTGTCCGCCGCTTTTGGCGTGCTGTTTTTTCTGTTTACCAAATACAGATACCGAAAGATCGCGGAGCTTTCGGAGCAGATCGATCTTGTGCTGCACTATGGGGAGCACATGGACATCGGTCAGGAGGAGGAGGGGGAGCTCTCGATTCTGCGAAGCGAGATCACGAAGATGACGCTGCGCATCAGAGAGCAGAACGACGCGCTTAAGAGGGAGAAAAAGCATCTGGCGGATTCTCTGGCGGATATCGCCCATCAGCTCCGGACGCCGCTAACCTCCTTAAACCTGATTTTGTCCCTGCTGGAAAATGAGCCGGGGAAGGAGGAGCGGAGGCAGCTCTTGCGGGAGGGGGAGGAACTCTTTTCGCAGGTGGACTGGCTGCTGACATCTCTCTTAAAGCTGTCCAGGCTGGATGCGGAGATCGTAGATTTTAAGAGCGAAGTTTCGCAGGTGCGAAAGCTGGTGGATGCCGCCCTCAGTCCGCTTCTGATCCCGATGGAACTGCACGATATCACGCTCGATAAGAGCCTGCCGGAGGATGCATGGATCGCGGGCGATGCCGGGTGGCTCTCGGAGGCGCTGCGGAATATCCTGAAAAACTGTATGGAGAGCGCGGGGGACGGCGGGAGGATAGAGGTTTCCTGCGCGGATACCTTGCTGTATACGGAGATAGCGATCCGTGACAACGGCGCCGGTTTTGGGCCGGAGGAGCTGCACCATGCCTTTGACAGGTTTTACCGCGGAAAGAAGGAGCGCGCGGCGGGCTACGGGATCGGGCTTGCACTGTCAAAAAACATTATTGTGCGACAGGGCGGGACGATCACGGCTAGGAATCATCCGGAGGGCGGGGCGCTGTTCATGATAAGATTTGGGAAGGAAACGGGGGACAGGGAGGTGCTGCACACATGAAAGATACCATACTGATCGCGGACGATGAGCCGGATATCGTCAATATGCTGGAGAGCTATTTCCTGGGCAAGGGATATGAAGTCTTAACGGCGGTGAATGGGGCTGAGGCGATCGCGCAGGCAGAGCGGAGGCCGGATATCATACTGCTTGATATCAATATGCCGGAAGTGGATGGACTGGCAGTCTGTGAGCGCATACGCGATTATGTGTCCTGCCCGGTCCTGTTTTTGACTGCCCGCGTCGAGGAGGCGGATAAAGTCAGAGGTTTTTCGGCGGGCGGCGATGACTATATCGTGAAACCTTTTTCACTTGTCGAGCTGGACGCAAGGGTGAAGGCTCATCTGCGCCGTGAAATACGGCACCGTTTTGACTCCCGGATCAAATTTTCGGATGAATTGACGATCGATTACGGGGAGCGCTGTCTCTTTTTTGAGGACAGACAGCTTCCCCTTGCGAAGAAAGAATTTGATATTGTGGAGCTGCTCTCTTCCAATGCGGGACAGGTCTTTGATAAAGAGCGTATTTACGAAAAGGTCTGGGGGTATGAGAGCGAAGGCGACAGCGGTGTGGTGGTTGAACACATTCGCAGGATACGGAACGGGATCGCCGCGTTTACGGATAAGGTGTATATCGAGACCGTCTGGGGGTGTGGATACAAATGGGTAAAGTGAAATGCCTCCGGCGTGATCTGTCCCTGAAAAAGAGTATAGTTCTCCATATTGCCGTGTTTGCCTCTCTTGCCGTTCTGCTCAGCATAGCGACGTCCGCGCTGTGCGATCATGCCGCGGAGAAGATCAGAAAATCCTATCCGCAGACGGGGGAGAGATATTATCTGACAAATGAAGACGGTGAGAGGCTGGGTGAGGGCACGTATATATCCGGACAGGATACGCCGTTTAGCAAAAGGGACGAGCGGCTGACCGCGGTGCTGGAGTTCATTCCGCTTGTGGCTGTGCCGGTCTATTCCGCGCTGTGCATTGTCGCGGCGGCACTCATTTTTTATCATGGCAAGTTAAAAGAGCCGCTTGCAAAGCTGAAGGCCGCCTCGGAAAAAATAGCGGAGAATGATCTGGATTTTCGGATAGAGTATCTGTCCGATGATGAACTCGGACAACTCTGCCGCTCCTTTGAGATGATGCGCCGCACGCTTGCAGATAATTTTTCCGATATGTGGCGGCAGGTGGAGGAACGAAAAAGGCTTCACGCAGCTTTTGCGCATGACCTGCGCACGCCTTTGACCGTACTGAAGGGATACGATGAAATATTGCAGGAGAGCGGGGAGACGGCGACGCAGGAGACGGCGCTCATCATGGCGAAACATATATCGAGATTGGAGCGCTATGTGGACAGCATGGGCAATCTGTCCCGTCTGGAGGACGTACAGCCGCAGAGCGATGGTTCCGGCGTGGAGGAACATGTGACAGCGCTGGCGCATGATGCGGAGATTTTGGGCGGGCGGCATCATAAAAACATAAAAGTGCGGAATGACGTTTCGGATGCAGCGGTCTGTGCCGACTGGTCTTTTGTGGAGCAGGTCAGCAATAATCTGATATCCAATGCGCTCCGTTACGCGGTTTCCGACATCGAGGCCGTCTATGCGGGGGACGCGGACGGATTATCTGTGTCGGTAACGGATGACGGCAGAGGTTTTTCAAAGGAGATGCTGCACAAAGCGTTGACTCCCTATTTTACGGAGGAGAAGGACCGGGCGGAGCATTTCGGGCTTGGGCTGTATATTTGTAAGATACTAAAAAGTAGATAATTATCTTTTATACTTCCTGTGTGAGAACAAATTTATGTTGTGATCGGCGCGGGGAGTATTTTTATGCTCCCAGGTGCGGAGAGGAGGTTTTTATGGAACTGAAAACAGTGGATCTGACAAAACGGTATGGTTCTAAGACTGCGGTAAGTCATTTACAGATGGCTTTGACAAACGGCGTATACGGCCTGCTCGGAGAAAACGGGGCGGGTAAAACGACGCTCATGCGTCTGATCTGCGGGATTCAGACGCCGACTTCGGGGAAGATCACCTTAAACGGGAAAAGAATTGACAGGCTTGGAGAAAGATACAGGGATCTGCTCGGGTATCTCCCCCAGCATTTCGGATATTATCCGGATTTTACCGCAAGGGATTTTTTGTTGTATGTGGCGGCGCTGAAAGGGTTGGATGGAAGAGAGGCAAAACGGAAAGCGGATGAGCTGCTTGCGGAGGTCGGTCTGAAAAAAGAATGCAGACAAAAGATCAGGACATTCTCCGGCGGCATGAAACAGCGGCTGGGAATCGCACAGGCTATGTTGAACGATCCGCGCATTCTGATACTGGATGAACCGACCACCGGGCTTGACCCGAAGGAACGTATCCGTTTCCGCAACCTGATCAGCGCCTTTTCAAAGGACAGGATCGTGATCCTGTCCACGCATATTGTCTCGGATGTGGAGTGGATCGCCGGGGAGATCATTATGATGCGGTCCGGGAAGATCCTGCATTTCGGGAAGACACAGGAGATCACCGCTGAGATAGACGGATGTGTGTGGGAGTGCATGGTGCCGGCGGAGAGCGCGGAAGAGTACGGAAAAAGGTTTCGCGTCAGCAATCTGAGAAACGCGGAAGACGGCTCTGTGGTGCTGCGTGTCATCTCGCGGGAGTGCCCTGGGTTGGATGCGGTGGGAGTCCTGCCGAACCTGGAGGATCTGTATCTGTTTTACTTCGGAGAGGAGGGAAAGAGATGAAAAGGCTTATTTTGTTTGAACTGCGAAAAATATGGAATAAGAAACTTTCCGTGATCTCGGTGACCGCCGTACTGTTTTTGTCGGCGCTGCTCACCTTTTCCACCTATCAGAACATGTATGCTTTTGACGGCAGGGGAAATGAGGGGAGCGGCGAGGAGGCGGTACAGATCGACAGGTCCATTGCCGATAAATACAGGGGAGTCCTGACGGATGACAAGGTGATGCAGATGATGGCGGACTTTAAGATCACTGCTGATCTGCATGGGATGAATGCAAAATATCTCTACCATAATGCCATGCAGTCCGCCGTATTTGCCCGATTTTCCGACATGGAGGGGAATTGGAACGGATCGAGCGTCTCGGATGTTTTCGGGGAGGAGGAGATCAGGGTAGGCTATATAAACGGCTGGCTGCACACAAGCCGGAATTTCGCGAAGATCATACTTGTTCTTTCGCTGGTCATCATTTCGATGATCGCTCCTGTTTTTTCCGGCGAGTATGGCGGAGTGGATCAGATTATTCTGACGAGCAGATATGGCAGAACAAAGTGCTGTGCGGCGAAAGTGGCGGCAGGTTTTATCTCCTCTCTGGCGCTCACTGTTTTCGTGACGGTTTTCCAGTTGTCGTTTGCGGTCTTTCTGTATGGTACTGAGGGGCTGGACTGCAGTATTCTCTTTGCGCCGCTTACGTTCACGGAAGGGTTTGTTCCGTTCAATATAACCTGCGGGACGCTCCTGGCATATCAGACGCTGTTGGCTTTGACCAGTGCGGTCAGTGTAACGGGTGTCACGCTGCTATTGTCCGCGCTGTGCAGAAATCAGATGATTTCGCTGATCAGTTCCGCCGCGCTCCAATTTCTGCCGTTGTTGCTGCCTGTCTCTGAGACAAGTGCGCTGTTTCGATTATTCGTTCTGGCTCCGATTTATCAGTCGCAATGTTTTTCGATCCTGTCGGTACAGCAGATAAGCGGCAATATCCTTTACGCAGTGTGGGCTGTTCCGGTTGCGGTTGCCCTGATGGTATCCGGAATGATATTTCCACCGAAAATTTTTGCCGGGCATCAGATATGACAGAATCGTCACTTAAAAGTCACGGAGATGTAAGCTGTGTATGGTATATTGTAAGAAATGCGAAAGAACAGGAGACAAAAAAATGGAATTCTTGACAGTAAAAAACCTGTGCAAAGTCTACGGCAAAGGCGAAAACCAGGTGACGGCTTTGGACCATGTGTCGCTCACCGTCGAGAAGGGAGAGTTTACCGCGATCATCGGCTCCTCCGGCTCAGGCAAGTCCACGCTTCTGCACAGTATCGCAGGGGTGGATGTCCCCACGAACGGGAAAATTTATCTGGACGGGCAGGACGTCTATGCCCAGAGCAACGAAAAGCTGGCGATCTTCAGAAGGCGCCAGGTGGGGCTGATCTACCAGTTCCACAACCTGATCCCGACGTTGAATGTGGTGGAGAATATCACACTGCCGATCCTGATGGACAGGAGGAAGGTGAACAGGGAAAGGCTGAATGACCTGCTTGAGCTGCTGGGGCTTGAGGATCGGAAAAACCATCTGCCGAATCAGCTCTCCGGCGGGCAGCAGCAGAGAGTGGCGATCGGCAGGGCGCTGATGAACGCGCCCCAGGTGATGCTGGCGGATGAACCGACAGGGAGCCTGGACAGCAAAAACGGAAAAGAGATCATCTACCTGTTGAAAAAGAGCAACAGGCTCTACGGACAGACATTGCTTCTTGTCACCCACGATGAGAATATTGCGCTGCAGGCGGACCGCATCATCACGATCGCGGACGGAAGAGTCGTGCGGGATGAAAGGCAGGTGGCGCGGGTATGAGAAAAAGAGACGGTTCCATTTTTCACAAGGTGGCGAGGCAGAGTATGAAGATGAACCGCACGAGGACGTTTGTCACCATGATCGGGGTTGCGCTGTCCACAACGTTGTTTACGGCGATCGCGACGTTTGGGACTTCGATCGTCGGTTTTATGGTCGATTCGGAGATCGCCAAGGGGGGAAACTGGCATATCACTTTCTCCGATGTCCCGGTGTCGGAGATGGGAGAGTGGATGGAAGATCCGGAGATTGAGGAGGGGGTATTTTTTGAGAATGTCGGCTACGCCGTGCTGGAGGGAGCGGGCAAACAGAGCGCGGAGAAACCCTATCTCTTTGTGGCGGGATTTTCCGACGAGACGTTTGGGAAGCTGCCGGTCTCTCTGACCTGCGGCAGGCTGCCGGAAACGGACAGTGAGATCATTGTCCCGGCGGAGAGCATCGCGGCGAAGGCGGGGGTGCGGATCCACGTCAACGATACGCTGACGCTCCCTTTGGGGCAGCGGCAGGAGAACGGGGAAGTTCTGTCGCAGTGCGATCCCTTCAGGCAGGGGGAAGAGTTTGTTGTCATCGGAGAGAAGACTTATACGGTGGTGGGATCTTTCAGGAGGCCCGGTTTTGAACTGCACGATACGCCGGGGTATACGGTGATCACAAAGGCGGACGGGAAGGCGGAGGGCGGCAGCTTTTACGCGGCGTTAAAAAATCCCCGCAGTGTCCGGGATTACGGGCAGAGGCGGGAGGCGGAGAGTTCCTTTGGCGTCAATGAGGATCTGCTTCGTTTTATGGGTGTTTCCGATAACCGAGTGTTCAATGTATTTATGTATACGATAGGCGGCGTCCTTACTGCGATCATTATGACGGGCTCGGTCTTTTTGATCTACAATTCTTTTAATATTTCGATGAATGAGCGTATGCATCAGTACGGTATTCTGATGTCGGTGGGGGCGACCGCGAAACAGCTGCGGGGCGCGGTATTGTACGAAGGGTTCTGCATCGGCTGTATCGGCATTCCGGCGGGGATGGCTGCGGGGATCGGCTGCGTTGTCCTGCTGCTGCCCTCGGTGGCGAAAAATTTTGCCAGTATTATCAATTACGGAGAAAAACTGACGCTGCATGTGTCTTTCCCGGCGCTTTTGGGATCTGCTCTGGTCAGTTTTGCCACGATCTTTATCTCCGCATATCTGCCCGCCGGGAAGGCGGTCGCCACGCCGATCATGGATTGTATCCGCCAAAACGGTGAGATCAGGTCGGAGGCAAAGAGGATCAGGATCAGAAAGTCGGCGTGGAAACTCTATGGGTTGGAGGGGACGCTGGCGCTAAAAAACTTCAGGCGGAATAAGAGACGTTATCGCAGCATTGTGCTCTCTCTGACGCTCAGCGTTGTGCTGACTGTGACAGGCAGCGCTTTCGGGACAGCGTTAAAGAAAGTGAGCGACAGGATCACAGGACAGAAGGCGGACGGGGATGTGCAGCTGACAACGCAGGATATGGCTCCTGAGGAGTTTGAGGAGCTGTACCGGGAGCTTGCGGATCTTGAGGGCGTCGGGAGGAGCACCTGGCAGGCGGATTATTTTTACCGGGCGCAGGCCGTAGAGCTGCCGGAGGAGTTTCTCACCATGTACAGAGCCGCCGAGGGGGATGACAGCACGGGCGCCGCACAGGAGGTGACGTTGTACACACAGTTTATCGCGGACGATATCTACGAGGCCTATATCGAGGAGACGGGGCTTCCCGTGGAGGAGTACAGGGGGCCTGATGGGAAGGTTCTGGTCTGTCTGATGGACTGGGCGGAGCATATCACTTATTTCGCCGGGGATTCCATGCATTTTGTGATCGAGTCCGCGGAGGGCGGGGAGGGTCTGTCGATCTGCGCGACCTTTGAGGATTCCTATCCTCTGGATGGTGCGTATGTTCTGGAGGATGATGCGGCCTATTATTTTGTTGTGACGGCGCCGCTGTCCGCGATGGAGCGGTTTGCGGGTCTTAAGACCGTGGACGGGCGCGCGCATACCGGTGCATTTTTCTGGACGGAAAATCCGGCGGGACTGCTTCGGAAGATGCAGGAGCGGCTGCTTGAGAAGGAGGTCATGGCGAACTACAGTCTGTTCAATGTGTCGCAGGCGTTTGAGCTGTTTCGCAGCGCGGAGTTTATCATCGATATTTTTACGTATGTGTTTGTCTTCATGATCTCGCTGATCGCGGTCGCCAACGTGTTCAATACGATCTCCACCAATATCATGCTGCGGCGAAGAGAGTTTGCGATGCTGCGTTCGGTGGGCATGTCGGACAGGGGCTTTAAGAGGATGATGCGTTTTGAGTGCGCTTTCTACGGTATGCGCACGCTGGCGGCGGGGGTGCCTGCGGCTATACTGCTTTCCTATTTGATTCACAGAGCGCTCATGGCGATAGAGGAGTTGGATGATGTGGCGTTTGTGATTCCCTGGGCGGCGCTTTTGCTCAGCGTGCTGGAGGTGTTCGGCATCGTCTTTATCACGATGGCGTATGCCACGGGAAAGATCCGGAAGGAGAATATCATCGACGCGCTGCGGGATGAGATGACGTAGGGAGCCATTGAAAAGCGGCAGCGTGAGGGCTGCCGCTTTTCAGAGTAAAGTAAAGTTAAACTGCCTCGTCCCGCTCTTTTTCCCGCAGCCTGCTGTTCATCTGCCGGATCTGCCTCCTGATGGCGCAGTACTGCGCAAGCCAGATCACCGCGTAGATCACAAAGAACAGAGCAAAGTAACAGAGGGCGCCGGGCAGGCTGTGGGGCATCCACCGCATGAACCAGGCGATGGGGAAGGAAGCGGCACAGCAGAAGGCAAGGTGGCTTATTGTCATTTTCAGAAGGCTCCATCCCTCCATATCCCAGATGACGAAGGAGACGTCATAGAGGGCGCCGTAGATCATGCCGAAAACGGTCTGCAGCAGGACGGCGTTTATCTCGCTGCCGCAGACAGCGATGAGGTCAGGGGAAACCGGGTAGTAAGTTCCGTCTCCGATGAGAAGTGAGATCACGATCGTGCACAGGACACAGATCGTAAGTCCGATGGGGGCGCCTAAGAGGGCGCGTGTCAAAATTTTCTTTTTCATTTTCGTAGTATTCCTTTCTCCCGGCCGATTCCGGGCGGTTTTGTTCCGGGCAGCCTAAATTCCGAGCACCTGCTTGATTCTTTTCACATATCTTCTCGAAACGTAGGTTGTTGCGCCGTCTGAGAGGGTAACGCAGATGGTGCCCGTGAAACTTAAGTCAAAATTTTTCACTTTCCTCAGATTGATGATCTCCGAGTTGGAGATGCGGATAAAACGGTCTTTGCTCAGTCGTTCTTCCAGTTCATACAACCGCAGACGCAGGGTATATTCCCCGTTGTCTGTGGTTGCGTAAACTTTTCCGGCCGCTGCGTAGAGGCGGACAATATCGGACTGTTCCAATATTTCCAGCGTATCGCCCCGGAACCCGGAGAGAACTTTGGGAGAGCGCTCCGTCATTTTGCTGACAAGGTTGTTTATCTCATCGGTAACTTTATCGGTATAGATGATGATTTTAGGCTCTTTACAAGTGCTGTCTATTTTGATCTCTATCTGCATCGGTTTCGATTGCCTCCTTTCTGGAATGGTGCATCAGACGATGTTCTGCGATCATCTGACTGTATTCCCAGTATATCGTAAAGAGATGAAAATTTCCGCTGCTTTTTGACAGGTGGTCGGTTTTGGGGTACAGGAGGCAGAGGACAGAAAGTCCATTGAAAAAATGCGAATTGACACGCAAAAGTCGTTTGTGTTTTTGTATAAATATGATACAATGTGGATAGTATAGTTGTGAGGTGATGAGCATGTATCGTACAGCGATGGAACGGCTTAGGAAATGGAAGATGAAAAAGAGGCGCAAACCGCTTATCATCCGCGGAGCCCGCCAGGTGGGGAAGACCTGGCTTATGAAAGAGTTCGGGGCGAATGAATATGAGGAGACTGTCTATATCAACTTTGACAGCAACGAGCGTATGAAAAAGCTGTTCGAGGGCGGTCTGGAGGTAAGGCGGCTGATCATGGGGCTGGAGCTTTTTGCCGGGTATAAGATCGATCCGGACAATACGCTGCTGATTTTTGACGAGGTGCAGGAGGTGCCGGAGGCTCTTTCCAGTCTGAAATATTTTAATGAGGATGCGCCGCAGTACCAGATCGTCTGCGCAGGGAGTCTCCTGGGGGTGGCGCTGCATCCGGGAACGTCTTTTCCGGTGGGGAAGGTGGAGTTTCTGGATCTTTACCCGCTGTCATATGCGGAATTCCTGAGGGCGATGGGCAGGGAGGGATATGCGGAGCTGCTGCAAAATGGCGATTTTGACATGGCAGCTGCGTTCAAACAGGATTTTATCGATCTGTTGAAACAGTATTATTTTGTCGGCGGGATGCCGGAGGCGGTGCAGGCCTTTGCGGACGATCGGGATTTCAATGAGGTGCGGGAGATACAACAGCGTATTTTGGCGGCTTACGAGCAGGATTTTTCAAAACATGCTCCGAATGAGGCAGTCCCCCGCATCAGGATGCTCTGGAACAGCATTCCGTCACAGCTGGCGAGAGAGAATAAAAAATTTATTTACGGCCTGATCAGAGAGGGGGCAAGGGCAAAGGAATATGAACTGGCGATGTTGTGGCTTACAGACTGCGGACTTGTGCACAAGGTACACCGGATCACTGCGCCGAATCTGCCGCTGAAAGCCTATGAAGATTTGAAAGCGTTTAAGCTGTTCCTTGTGGATGTGGGGCTGTTGTCCTGCATGACGGGGCTGCGGCAGGATGTCCTGTTGGATGGAAATGCGTTGTTTAAGGAGTTTAAGGGGGCGTTGACGGAACAGTATGTGCTCCAGCAGTTTATGACGTTCAGCGGGGTGGATATCTTCTACTGGTCTGCGGACAGAGGCGCTGCAGAAGTGGATTTTGTGGTAGATAACGGAGCAGCTGTGATCCCGCTGGAGGTCAAAGCCGAGATCAATCTTCAGGCAAAGAGCCTGAAAGTATATCGGGACAAATTTCATCCGGCGTTGTCTGTGCGGATTTCCATGGCGGATTACAGGAAGGAAGAGTGGATTTTGAACCTGCCGTTGTGGGCGGTCGGTTTTATGGATAAATGGGGAGGACAGAAATGAAAACGATCATTGAAGTGTGTGCCGGAAGTTATGAGGACTGTCTGAGCGCTGCTCTGGGCGGGGCGGAGAGAGTGGAGCTGAACTCCGCGCTGAGCGTGGGGGGACTGACGCCCACCGTCGCAGTTTTGAGAAGAGTAAAACAGGATACGGACCTGCAGGTGATCTGTATGGTGCGCCCGAGGGCGGCGGGATTCTGCTATACGGAGGCTGAGAAAGCGCTGATGTTTGAGGAGGCTGAGCTGCTCCTCGACAGCGGGGCGGACGGCCTTGCATTCGGATTTTTGAATGCGGACGGCAGCATCGATAAGGAGAGCACCGGGCGGATGGTCGATCTGATCCATGCGCGGAAGAAGGAGGCGGTATTTCACCGCGCTTTCGATGTCTGCCGTGTTGCAGGCGGCGCGATGGAGATTTTGATATCCCTGGGGATGGATCGGGTGCTGACCTCCGGGCAGCAGGCGAAAGCGGTGGAGGGGAGAGAACTTTTGAGACAGCTCCGGAAGGATTATGGCTCCCGGATCCAGATACTGGCGGGCAGCGGCGTCAACGAGACGAATGCGAAGGAGCTGATGGAGTACACCGGGATAAGCCAGGTGCACTCCTCCTGCAAGGATTACAGGGAAGATCCGACGACGGCCTTGGGAAATGTCTCCTACGCGTATCTCTCCGCGCCGCATGAAAGATGCTATGATGTGGTTTCCGCGGAGAAGGTGAGACAGCTGGTGGAGGCCTGCGGATCATAACAGAGAAACACTGTTTTATTTCCGCGGGCAACGAGCCAGGTAGCCGTGCTTGCACGGGATATCTGGCGACTGCCGCGAGGGTGTAATACCCAGCAGCTTGCTGCGGGGTATTTCACTTTGCGGATTTCACTTCCGTCATGACGGCGACCATCTTATCGAGCATCTCGCCGTCTTTCTCATTGATGATCACGAGATTGTTCTTGATCTCGTCGGACAGCACGCAGACTTCCATATTGACCAGATCTTCCGGCAGATATTCCACCGCGGCTTCATTGAAGCAGACATAGGAAAAATTGGTCAGTAGCTCCGCGGAGATTTCCGGGCGGAGTATGAAGTCGATAAAGAGCTGAGCCTCTTTTTTATGTTTTGTCCCCTTTAAAATGACAAGGTTGTCGATTGTGAGAGGGAACTGCTCCTGTTTCATCACCACTTCCAGATCGCTGTTTTCCCGCATCGCCTGGATCGCGTCGCCGCTGTAGATATATGCTAATGCCACTTCCCCTCTTGTGATGGATATCCGCTCGTCGGCGATCTGAGAGTAGGATTTCAGATTGGTATTGAGCTTCAGCAGGTATTCTTTTGCCGTATCGAGGGCGGCGAGATCCGTGGTGACGGGATCGATGCCGCTGCCCTGCAGTGCCAGCGTGATGTTGCTCTCGATATCGTCGAAGATCAGCAGATTGTTCTCCAGCGCGGGATTTAACAGATCTTCGGCAGTGTTTACCGTGATCCCCAGCTCATCCATCATCGGCCTGTTGGCCAGGGCGACGTTGATCGTGCCGAAGTAGGGAACGGTGTACTCGTTCTCGGGGTCGTAGGCAAGGCCGAGATAGGCGTCGTCGATATTGCTCAGGTTGGTGATGGCGCCCTCATCGAAGGGCTCGAGCAGGTCGTTGTCCTTGAAGGCCTGTATATAGGTGTTGGTAGGAACGGCTATGTCATATTCCCCCTCTTTTCCAGCGATCAGTTTTGCCAGCAGTTCGTCGTTGGATTCGTAGGTGGTTTCAATTACCTTGATTCCGTATTCCTCCTCAAATTGGTCCAGAATATCCTGCGTCATATATTCTGACCAGTTGTAAAGATAGATCTCATCAGCGTAGCCGTTGCCGTCTTTATCCTCTGATGAAGCATCACCGCTGCTGCCGCAGCCGGAAAGAGCGCAGGCGCATCCAAGGGTTAAAATGCCTGCTGCAAGTAGTGCGAAAGTACGTTTCATTTTTTTCCTCCTATTCCAGTTCCGCGTGCGTCCTACCAGCACACGGTAAAATAAGACAATTTCCTGCTGCTTGAGCATCAGTAAATCGTCTTGTGCACTGTGCGGGTACATGCTGATTTTTAGTTCCGCATTTACCCTTTTGGCACACTGATTATATCATATAGAAAATTGCGAGTTTGTCAACAGTTTTTTTGCGGGTGATATATCTGCGCGGGGATCCGTATGATGTGCGCTGTAAAGAGGCCGTTATCCGGCGACGGCAATAGTGAACCCGGCGGCGGTGAGAGCGTCGATCTGCTCTCTGGGCGCTTTGGCGTCGGTGACTAATAAATCCACATCTTTTGCGTAGCAGATGATTTTCAGCTCTGTCCGTCCCAGTTTGGTGTTGTCTGCCAGAAGGATGGTGCGGACTGCCTGTCTGCTCATCTGTTTTTTAATAGAGTTTTCGGACAGGCCGGAATTTGTGACGGTTCCGTCCTTATCAACGCCGTTCGGCGACAGAAAACAGATCTCACTGCGGTAAGATTTTAAGATCAGATCGGAAACTTCGTCGTGAAAAGAGCCGTGCTCCGGGTCATAACACCCTCCGGCGAGGCAGAGCTGAATATTTTCGGCTTTTGAGACGATGGATGCGACATGAAAGGAATTGGTCACAATGATGCAGGGAATCTTGTAGTCCAGCAATTTTTGTGCCAGAGCCATATTGGTAGTTCCGGAATCCAGAGTGATGATCATATTGGGCTTAATGATGTTTCTTATCACGTACTCCGCAATCTGGTTTTTTGCCTCCAGTTCTTCCTTCAGCCGTTTGCTGATCACAGAATTTCTCGGGGTATTCTCATTGGCGACAGCGCCTCCGGCTACCCGCTTCAACACTCCCTGCTTTTCCAACTTTGCAAGATCGTTTCTTATCGTTGCCTCGCTGCAGCAAAGAGTCTGACACAATTCACTCAGAGTAACCGTGCCTTTCGATAATAACAGATCACGAATTTTTTCCTGCCTGACAGCAGCTTTTTTGGTCGTCTGCATAGTAAGCCCTTTTCCAAGATAGAGTATTGTTTCAGTTTTTTATTATAGCAGACAGAGAGCATTTGTTCAAATACAAACTTTCCCTTAAACTGTTTAAAAATACAGATAAAATATTGATGACAATAAAAATATGATATAAAATTATGAAATTCAAGAAAATATAACATAAAAACTATTGAAATTAATAATGAAATGATACATAATTACAGAAATCAATAAAATAAAAGAAAAGAAAGGAGGATGAGATCATGGGAGTGCCCAATATTGTGCTGTGTCGGATTGACAACAGACTGGTACACGGTCAGGTCGGCGTTTCGTGGCTGGCGTATTCAAAGGCGAATCTGATTCTGATTGCCGATGATGAGGTGGCGAATGACAAACTGCAGCAGGATATCATGCGTATGACGGCCAACCACTACAATGTGCAGATCCGCTTTTTTACGATCGATCACACGGCGGAAATTATCGGAAGAGCGGCGCCTTCACAGAAAATCTTTATCGTGACAAAGACGCCGCATCAAATGCTGGAACTGGTCCGAAAAGGCGTGCCGATCAGAGAGGTGAATGTGGGAAATATGCACTTTTCCGAGGGGAAAAAGCAGATCAGCTCAAGGGTGTACGCGGATGAGGCGGACGTGGCGGCGCTAAAGGAGCTGGAACAGAGGACGGAACGGTTATACTTTCAGGATGTGCCCGCAGCGGCAGTGGAACATGTAACATTGTAGGAGGAAAAGAGGAGGAGAGAATTATGTCAGTAACACTTTTTCAGGCGATTCTGTTATCGATCTGGGGATTGATAACGGGTACGGATAGAATGTCGGAAGCCTTTTTCTGGTTTCGCCCGATCATAGTGGCGACCGGCGCAGGTATTATTTTGGGCGATCCCGTGCACGGGGCTATGGTAGGCGGTCTGACGGAGCTGGCTTTTGCGGGATTGACACCGGCGGGAGGCGCAATTCCGCCCGATCCGGTTATTGCCGGGATGATGGGCGCCATATTTGCGTGCGGGGCAGGGGTGAACCCGGCAGCAGCAGTCGGCCTGGCATTGCCATTCAGTGTATTGATGCAGTATGTGCTTGTGCTTTTGTACACCGGCTATGCGTTTTTTATGAAACCGCTTGATCGAATGATCGACAAATGCGATGTAAAAGGCATTATCCGGCTGAATATTTTCGGACTGTTTCTGGCGGGTGTGGTCTATATGGTATTTACGTTCCTCGCGAGCTATCTGATGCAGGATGCCATCAGCGCGCTGATCCGGATCATTCCGGAGTGGTTCATGAACGGTCTGGAGGTGGCGGGAGGCGTGATGCCGGCGCTCGGCTTCGGGATGCTTTTGACGACGATGTTCAAGGTAAAATACACACCGTTTATCGTGATCGGCTTTTTGGCGGCGACCTACGGCGGCTTTAACAATATCCTTCCGGTGGCGTTAATCGGAGCAGCGTTTGCGATGTACAATTATTTCTTTAAAAAGGAAGATACCGTTTCGGCAGTGATGGAAAATGGGGGTGGCGAAGATGAAGGAATCTAATTATGTGATTACCAAAAAGGATCTCAATCAGTCTGTATGGCGGTCCATTCTCCTGCAGGGAACCTTTAACTATGAGAGATATCAGGGCAGCGGCTGGTGCGCGATGATGGCTCCGTACCTCGAGAAAATATACGGGGATGACAAGGAGGAACTGCGGGAGGCTTTGAAGGACAACAGCGGATTTTTTAACTGTCAGCTGATCATGACCATGTTTTTGCAGGGGCTTCTTTTGTCTCTCTATGAGAAAAAGCAGAGCAGGGACCTGATCAATAATCTGCGGGTGTCTCTGTTCGGTCCGCTGGCCGGAATCGGCGATTCGCTGTTCTGGTTTACGCTGATGCCGATCATGGCCGGCGTGTGTTCCTCCATGGCGAACGAGGGAAGCCTGGTAGGGCCCGCGATCTATTTTATCGTGTACATAGCGGTGTTTTTATCAAAATACTTTTTTGTCCATGCGGGATATAAGATGGGAGCGACGTCTATATCAAAGCTGGGAGAAAAGACAAAGGATCTTTCGACGGCGGCTTCCATTCTGGGCTGCACTGTGATAGGCGGTCTGATAGCAACGCTGATCACTTTCAATATCAAGACGACGATCAGCATCACGGACGCGGCGTCCGTATCCATTCAGGAAGCGTTTTTTGACCAGATCATTCCGGGGTTCCTGCCGGTGCTGATCACAGTGCTGATGTATTATCTGATAAAGAAAAAAGTGAGCCCGACTGTCCTGATCGTGGGAATCCTGGTGGTATGCCTGGCGCTGTCCCTGGTGGGAATCGTGTGACACTGTTTTGACAAATAAATAAATCGGAAAAGAGGAGAAAAAAATGAAGATTGTTTTGTGCAGGGATTATGACGAAGTGAGCAGAGTGATGGCGGAGAAGGTCGTAGACCTGATCCATGAGAAACCGGATCTGGTATTCTGTCTTCCGGCGGGAAATTCCCCGATCGGTATGTACAAGTATCTGGTGAAGATGTATCAGGAGGGGAAAGTAGACTATTCCAGGCTGAGGACTTTTGACATGGACGAGTACGCGGGACTGACGCCGGATGATCCGCACAGTTTTATCTACTTTATGCATCATCACTTTTTGGATCATGTCAATATCAATTTGGACAATGTGAGATATCCGAAGGCGGATGCCGAAGATCTGGATGCGGAGTGCAGGCGGTATGCCCAGGAGATCGTCGATGCGGGAGGGCTGGATATCGCGATCACCAGCATCGGTGATGACGGCCACATCGCGTTCAATGAGCCGGACAGCTATCTGCTGCCGAGAACACACGTCGTAAAGATGGATGAGGCGACCCGCAAGCAGAATCAGTCCGCGTTCGCCGACTGTGAGACCGGCGTTCCGGAATATGCTGTCACAACGGGCATGGAGGAGCATATCAAGGCGAAACATTACTATGTCGTATGCTCCGGCGCGCATAAGGCTCCCCTTCTGAAGAAGATGTTTGAGTGCGAAAAGCTGGACCCGCAGTTCCCGGTTTCCTGGCTCAGAATGCATCCCAACGTGGAGTTTATTGTGGATGAAGAGGCGGCAAAGGATATTCCGAGGGAAGCGCTGGAATATTTCCAATAACAGTTGAGAGAAGGATGCGGCTATGAAATTGCAGATTGCGGTGGATATTGCAGATACGGAACGGGTTTTGGAGATAGCGGAGCAGGTGCATGACATTGTGGACATCTATGAGGTGGGAACTCCTGTGATCATGAAGGAGGGTATGCGCCCGGTCAGAGCCTTAAAGGAGAGATATCCGGATCTGTGCGTACTCGCGGACACAAAGATCATGGATGGCGGCGCGCTGGAATGTGAGGATGTATGTGAGGCGGGAGCCGATATCGTCACGGTGCTGGCGCTCGCTGACAATGCGACGATCGCGGAAGTGGCGGAGACGGCGCACAGATATGACAGGAAGGTACTGGCTGATTTGATCTGTGTGAGAGACATTCCGGGGAGAGCAAAAGAACTGGCGGATATGGGGGTCGATTATATCGGGGTACATACGGGCGTGGATATGCAGAAGGCCGGAAGGACGCCTTTAAAAGATCTGGAAGAACTGATTCTCGCTGTGGATTCTGCTAAAACAGCGGTTGCCGGTGGCGTAAAGATCGATACGATAGACGCGTATGCGGCGCTTGAAGCGGAAATCATTATCGCGGGGGGAGCGCTCTGTCACGCGGAAAATATTCGACAGGCTGCCATAGATATGAAAGGACATATAAAATAATGGAGATAAAGACTATCTTAGCGGATGTGATGCATGAGCTGGAAGATGTGTTTGAGAATCTCGACGAAGGTCAGCTGCGGGAACTGGAGAGCAGGGTAAAAAAGGCGGATAAGATCTTTGTGGCGGGAGCGGGAAGATCGCTGATGATGATACGGGGATTTGCCATGCGGCTGATGCATATGGGATTTACCGCGTATGTGGTGGGTGAGACGGTGACACCGGCTATCGGGCCGGGAGATCTGCTGCTCATCGCCTCGGGCTCGGGTGAGACGGGCACCCTGACGGTCATGGCGGAGAAATGTAAGAAAACGGGGGCGGAGCTTGCCCTGATCACCACAAATCCGTCGTCCGCTATAGGAAATCTGGCGGATTGTGTGACGGAAGTGCCGGCGGCAAGCACAAAATGCCGGGACAATAAAAGAAAATCCATTCAGCCGGGGGCGAATACATTCGAACAGAGCGTGCTGCTGATCGGCGACGCGATGGTTATCGATATGATCTCCGATGGGGAGCCGGAAAAAACCAACAGGGTTCTGATGAAAAGACACGCGAATCTGGAATGACGGGATTTGGATGAAATATCCGGTACGAAAAAACTTGACAACGCTCTTCTACATTACTATAATGAACTAAGTTGAATAAACCTGAAAAACGATGACGGAGACAGTACATCCATTTGGAAAGTCACAGAGAGCCGCATATGCTGAGAAGCGGTACGAGTAGAATGGACCGGAATATCACTCCCGAGTTGCTGCACCAAAGCGAGAGCGAGTAGATGCAGACGGGTTCCTCCCGTGACAGAGGACGCATATGTTGGTATGTCGTAAATGGGACGAGAAGAGGATGAGAGACTTTAGAAGCCGACTATGTGAATGAACAGGTCGGCTTTTTCTATGCGCGCAGGTTTGTGCAAAATCATTTAGCGGAAGGAGAATGGATATTATGAAAAACACGGTTGAGATCAGATGGCACGGAAGAGGCGGACAGGGGGCGAAGACGGCGGCTCTGCTGCTTGCGGATGTTGCGTTTAAGACGGGAAAGTATGTGCAGGGATTCCCGGAGTACGGCCCGGAGCGCATGGGCGCGCCGATCACGGCGTACAACCGGATCAGCAGAGATCCCATCACGATCCACTCCAATATCTATTCGCCGGACTATGTCGTGGTCGTGGACGACGGCCTGATCACGAGTATCGACGTGACGCAGGGACTGAAAAAGAACGGCGCGGTGATCGTCAACACGGAGCGCGGCAGAGAGGAGATCGTCTCGCAGCTGCGGCGGCACGGATGGAAGGGCAGCGTCTACACGGTGGACGCGCGAAAGATATCCGTTGAGGCGTTAGGCAGATATTATCCGAACTCCCCCATGCTGGCGGCGGTCGTGGCGGTGTCCGGCGTGGTGACGCCCGCTGAATTTTTGAAGGAAATGGAAGATTCCTTTGCACATAAATTCGCGAAGAAGCCGGAGGTGATCGAGGGCAATATGAAGGCGCTTGATATGACTTTTGCGGCGCTTGCGGAGGATGGGAGAAATCCCGTCAGAAAGAGCGCGTAGAGAGTGCGCTGTGTGTGCATTGCGGGAAAGGAAACAACGATCAGATGAAAAAGAATGTTATCAATGAGAGGAGCCCGTGGCAGGACATCACGGAAGGCAATCAGATCTATGAGACTGCCACTTCCAGGGATTTTCACACGGGCGAGTGGAGGACTTCCACGCCCTTATATAAGAAGGATAAGTGCAGGCAGTGCCTGCTGTGCGTGCCGGTATGCCCGGATTCATCCATCCCGGTCTACGGGGAAAAACGGCAGGAATTTGATTACGACCACTGCAAAGGCTGCGGCATCTGCGCGAAGGTGTGCCCCTTTGGAGCGATCGAGATGAAGGAGGGGAAGTAAATGGCGATCAGAGAACGTTTATCCGGCAATGAAGCCGTGGCCTATGCCATCAAACAGATAAATCCCGATGTGATGCCCGCGTTCCCCATCACGCCCTCGACGGAGATCCCGCAGTATGTGGCGAACTACATAGCGAACGGAAAGGTGGACACGGAGTTCATCCATGTGGAGAGCGAGCACAGCGCCATGAGCGCGGCGGTCGGCGCTTCGGCGGCGGGAGCCAGGGTCGTCACGGCGACATCCTCCTGCGGGATGGCTCTGATGTGGGAGGAGCTGTATGTGGCGGCCTCCGACCGTCTCCCTGTCGTGCTGGCGCTTGTAAACCGGGCGCTCAGCGGCCCCATCAATATCAACGCGGACCATTCGGACAGCATGGGGGCGCGGGATGCAGGCTGGATCCAGATCTACGCGGAGTCCAACCAGGAGGTGTACGACAACTTCCTGCAGGCATACCCCATCGCGGAGCACGAGTCGGTGCATCTCCCCGTGATGATCTGTCAGGACGGCTTTATCACAAGCCACGGCGTGGAGAATATCCTGCTGGTGGAGGATGAGAAGGTGAAGGAGTTCGTGGGAGAGTATTGCCCGGCGCACTATCTTCTGAAAAAAGAGGAGCCGATGGCTGTGGGGCCTTACGCGGTTTCCAGTTACTATATGGAGACCAAGAGAGGACAGCGGGAGGCGATGAAAAATGCCAGACAGGTGATCCTGGATGTGGCGAAGCGGTTTGAGGAGATGACCGGGAGAAAGTACGGCTTTTTCGAGGAGTACCGGATGGAGGACGCGGAGTATGTGATCGTCCTCATCGGTTCCGCGGCCGGCACGTGCAAGGCGGCGGTGGATAAGATCAGAGAGCGGAGCGGCAAAAAGGTCGGACTTTTGAAGATCAGGGTGTTCCGTCCCTTCCCCGAGGAGGAGCTGGCGCAGGCGCTGAAAGACAGAAAAGCGGTGGCGGTGTTGGACCGCTCCGAGATGTTTTCCGCCACGGGCGGTCCCCTGGGGACGGAGGTGCGTTCGGCACTCTACGGCGCGAAGTCCAAGGCGGGGGTCGTGAATTATTTCTACGGCCTGGGCGGCAGGGACATCACCGTGGAAGATTTTGAAGAAGTCTATACAAAGCTTGAAAAGCTGGCGCAGACCCATAAAGCAGAAGATATGTACGCCTATATCGGACTGCGGGAAAAGTAAGGGTGAAATGAGAGGAAATGAGATGGAGACAGCATTTAATTATAAAGAAGTGATGAGCAGGCAGGAGCGCCTCTCGCCCGGGCACAGGATGTGCGCGGGCTGCGGCGGGACCGTGGCGGTCCGTGCGGTACTCAGAGCGCTGCACCCGGAGGACAGGGCGGTGATCGGCAACGCCACGGGATGCCTGGAGGTATCCACTTTCATGTATCCCTATACCGCCTACGAGGACAGCTATATCCACAATGCCTTTGAGAACGCGGGGGCGACCATGTCCGGCGTGGAGACCGCTTACCGGGTGCTCCGGAAAAAGGGAAAGATCGGGGAAGAGTATAAATTTATTACTTTCGGCGGCGACGGCGGAACCTACGACATCGGTTTTCAGTCCCTCTCCGGTGCGATGGAGAGAGGGCACGACATGGTCTATGTCTGCTACGATAACGGCGCTTATATGAACACGGGAACTCAGCGCTCCTCCGCGACGCCGCAGTTTGCGGACACGACGACGACGCCCGCAGGGACGGTGTCAAGCGGCAAGGTGCAGATCCGGAAAGACCTGACGGCGATCCTGGCTGAGCACCATATCCCCTACGCGGCGCAGACCACGTTCACGTCGAATTTTAAGGATCTGCACACGAAGGCGGAAAAAGCTATCTACACAGAGGGAGCGGCGTTTCTGAACGTGATGTCCCCCTGTCCGAGAGGCTGGGGCTATGAGCCCTCCGAGCTGATGAATATCTGTAAGCTTGCAGTGGAGAGCTGCTACTGGCCGTTATATGAGGTGGTGGACGGAAAGTGGATCCTGAGTTACGAGCCGAAGAACAAGCTGCCCGTGGAGGACTTTTTCCGCACCCAGAAGCGCTTTAAACATCTCTTTACGCCGGAGGGCGGAGAACTGATCGCGCTGTGTCAGGCGGAAGTGGACAGGAGATGGGAAGAATTGAAAAGGAAGTGTGAGGCGTGAGTCGGCTCACTGTGTTTATTTTGTATCCGGTTGTCGTTCTGGCAGCCGGATATTTGCATTTTTTTCGGAAATTTGATTTGGGATGTCACATCCCGCGAAAAAAGTTGTGTATATAGGTAGAGGAGGTGAATTTCCATGAAGGACAGCGATATCATTCAGCTATACTGGGACAGAAACGACCGGGCGATCAGCGAGACGTCCGATAAATACGGCCGCTACTGCAGGAGCATCGCGAAAAATATACTGGAAAATGAGCAGGACGCGGAGGAGTGCGTCAACGATACATACTTAAACGCGTGGAACGCGATGCCGACACACTGGCCGGAACAGTTATCGGCATTTCTCGGAAAGCTCACACGCAATCTGTCCTTCAACAGGTATAAGTACAACCGCGCCGAAAAGCGGGGAGGCGGCGAGTTTACGCTTGTCCTGGACGAGCTGGCGGACTGCGTGTCAGGGAAAGATAATGTGGAGCAGGAGATCGACCGCCGGGAACTGACAGAAGCTGTCAATGCATTTGTGGCGGGACTTCCGGAGAGAAAGAGAAAAATATTTGTCCGCCGCTACTGGTACGCGGATCCAGTCTCAGAGATCGCCGGAGTTTACGGAATGGGATCCGGGAATGTGTCAAAGACGCTGGAGAGAATGCGGAAGCAGTTGCGGAACTATCTGACGGAAAGGGGGTTTGAGCTGTGAGAAAAGAAGATCTCTTTGAAATTCTCGGGGAGCTGGATGACAGTATCGTGGAGGAAGCCGGAAAACCTGTGAGAAGGAGAATAAATTGGAAAGCTCTGGGGACAATGGCGGCCTGCCTCACTCTGATGTGTATCGCGTTCGGATCGTTCTCGTTCACAGACCGTTTCGGCAACCGCTCGGAGGAGGCGCCTGTGGCGGAAGCACCCGCGGAGGAAGAAGCCCCTGCGGCGGAAGAGGAGGCGCCTGCGGAGGAAGCGCCTGTACAGGAGACACCCGGGGAGGAGATGTCTGCGGAGGCGGCAGTCCCCGGCGATATCGCGCCGATGGCGTATGTGAACGACACGCTCTATATTCAGTCTCCGGCTCAGGAGGGCTATGCGGAGCGGCGGGAGGAGTTCAGCTACCTGGGCAGGATCGAGAGCGCAGTCACTCAGGACAGGGAACCGGATCAGAATTTTCAGGCGAATGATCCGATCGTCGGCTGTGAGGTGTATCAGTACGGCGAGGACATTGTCATAGAGATCGACGACAGATATTGGCTCTATGTGAAAAAGGATGGAGAAGGAGGAAGGCGATGAATAAAGGTAAGGCAAAATGTGAGAGGTTAAAAAAGATCAGGAAGGCTGTGGCGGACAGACTGCATGTCGATCTGCACCAGACAGAGTGTACCTTTGAGGGAAATTGCAGGGGTACATGCCCCAAATGCAGGCAGGAGGAGGAAATATTAAACAGAGAACTGTTAAAAAGAGCGGCGGGGCTGGGAGTCGGAACGCTGGCGGGTTTAAGTCTGGTCGGATGTGCGCCGCTTGGCAGCGGAGCACCGATGGAACTGACAGGCGAAGCGCCCTATGAGGAGATGGAATGGGAGGGGGCAGTGCCTCCTGAGGAGGAAGATGACGAGGAATATTTGTATCATACAACGGGCGAGGCACCCTGTGAGGAGCCGGAAGCGGAAGAATAAGGGGAAGCGCTATGGAGATGTTTGACGTTATAACGATCGACAGACACAGATTTCACACGGACGGAAAGGGAGTGACCACGCTGGTGATAGTAAGCGGTTGCCCCCTAAAGTGCAGATACTGCATCAACGGAAGATTGCTGTCAGGTGCAAAGACGAAAAAAATGACAGTGGAGGAGCTGCTGCAACGGATCATGCAGGATTACTGCTATTTTGTGGCGACGGGCGGCGGCATCACATTCGGCGGCGGGGAACCTCTGTTATATTACGATGCGATCATGGCGTTTATCCGCCGGGTGAACGGTATGTTTGCGACGACGATAGAGACATCTCTCTCCGTGGATGTGGACGTCCCGAAGCTTTTGGAGGCGGCGGACCGGTTCATCATAGATGTCAAAAGCACAGACTGCGCGATATACCGAGGATATACGGGGACAGGCAACGAGATACTGCTGTCGAATCTGGAAAAGATAAGCAGGGTCGGTCTGCAGGGCAAATGTGTCATAAGGATCCCCGATATCAAAGATTTTACGACGGGGGAGGATATAGAGCGTTCCGTCAATTATGTGAGAGGTCTGGGGTTCGAGAATATCGACTGTTTTGCCTACAAAGTCGAGGACTGATCAAACGATCGTTATGTGTGCCAGATCAAACAGAATACTCTTTTTTAAACCGTCGGGAATGCCGGCCTGCGTGTCCATAATCTGGATGATGCGGTCGGCGTATTTTTTTGTGATCTTTGAGTAGAGGCCTCTGTCTGCCCACAGCGCCCGGCGGATCAGCATCTGCAGCCGGGCCTGTTCCGGGTCGGATGGTGAGGGGTCGGGCCTGTACAAAAGCAGCAGATAAGGCAGACGCTGCCAGGACGGCTCGTGAATCAGCAGATAGAGCAGGTACTTTCCCGTGCGGTTGTTTTTGCAGTTTTGGTACGACTGGTACAGTCTTTCGGAGCCATAGCGGATGCCGCTTTTGCAGATCGCGCCGTATGCGGTCCTGGAGATTGTGACATCCGTGTCATGCAGGTAATGCCAGTAGTCCTCCTCAAATCCCACGGCCCCCAGACTGCTCAGAGCCCGCATGGTATATTTCAGAATTTTCGGGGAACCGGAAGAAAGATACTCCGCCAGAAGATCCTGATCTTTCGCCGTGCCGTTCTCACCGATGCCGAGTATGGCGATCGCCTCGTCCGGCGTGTGGAGTCTGGCGCGGTAGAAGGAGAGAATGTCGAAGGAAGTATGTCTGCGCAGGATGTAACAGACATCGCTTCGGATGCCTCCCGATCTGTCGAGAAGGTATTGCTCCAGTCCCTCCCATGCCCCTCCTGTGCGCTCATATCTGAGTTCCAGCGCTTTCTTTCGCACAAGAGGACTCTTGTTTTTGCTGTAGAGATCTAATTCCTCCTCACCGCATTCATAATTATTCAGGATCATGCTGATGATAAGCGCTTTCTCGTTTCCATTTTTCTCCCGCTCCAAAAGCCGGTGCGCGATGGGTCTGGAGAGAGTATCGGGATGGAGAAGGATCCGGTATAAAAACCTTCTCGTGACGGGGGGATAGCCTGCGATGCTGTCCGGTGAGATATCGTCCCTGTGGGAGAGGATTTTTTCGGTCAGCACTTCCTCTATTTTCCGAAACTGCTCCTGATCATAACGTTCCCCCAGTTTTGTCCGGCAAAGATAAGGGAGCATCTCTATGGCGGCATCTGTTTTCAGGCGTTTCAGTCTGCCGGAGAGAACGCCGTAGGCGGCCTCTCTGACCGGCTTCACCCAGTCGTTCAAACGCAGCACGATATAGGGGAGGGAGGCCTTGTCGTCCGCCGCTGCCCTTATGCAGTTCTCCCTGAAATACCCGTTGGGGTGGAAAGTGCCAAGCCGGAGGATGTCGAGAAAAGCCTGCGGACTGTCGATGGATTTTCTGAGTTCAGACAGGGAGATCTTTGACCAGTCTATAAACCACTCCATGGAGGTATAGCAGCGAAATCTGCGGCTCAGTTCAATGATCTTTGGCGCGTCCAGACTTTTCATGTGGGTGTGGATGGCTTCGGCCGCCATATTCGCGAGCCTCCTGTCCTTCGACAACACCATGGGATACAGGGCGGACAGACAGTTTTCCTCTCCGGCTTCCATTCTGTTGGTGAAGGAAGATGCCCTCTCATAAAGTGCAGAGTTATCCGGCGCTTTCCCGTTTTTCAGTTTTGTGGGGTGAAATAATCTGTGTAGCATTCTGTGTTCCTCCCTATAGGCCATTTTTACCATTATACCATGGGAATGCAAGTTTAGTTGGCAGGCCGGCGGATGAATAAAAATCTTCCAATTTTTTCTTATATACACTTTTGAACATAAATCTTATGCATTATGCACAAAATGAACATATACAATTTGTGCAAATCGTGAAAGTTCGAAAAACGATCATAAAAATTCAAATAGATCATATAATAAGGTTGATTAAATCATATATTATGATATAATCAAAAATAACGAAACATATAATAATAAATTATATGAATTATATGAACGTTTCATAAAAGAAAAGGAGGGTTTTATGAGCAAAATTGACGAAATCACAAGGGAGAGTTGGATCATGTCAACTTTCCCGGAATGGGGTACCTGGCTCGTGGAGGACATCGAGAACGAGGTGGTCGAGCCGGGGAATGTGGCCATGTGGTGGCTTGGCTGTACCGGCGTATGGTTTAAGACGCCCGGCGGCGCGAATGTCACGATCGATCTCTGGTGTGGAAACGGAAAGAGAACACACGGCGATGGAAAGATGAAGGTGGGACACCAGATGGCGAATATGTGCGGCGGACGCGCGATGCAGCCGAATCTGCGCAATGTACCGTTTGTGATCGATCCGTTTGCGTTTAAGCAGGTGGACGCGGTGCTCGCCACACACTATCACCAGGATCATATGTCGGCGGAGTGGGCGGCCCATGTGATCCAGAGCGGCATGACCACGACGGACGACAAGGGCAATGTGATCCCCGTTCCGTTCATCGGACCGAAGAAATCCGTGGAGACATGGATGAAATGGGGCGTTCCCGAGGACCGCTGCATCACGGTGAAACCGGGCGATACGATCAAGATCAAGGATATCGAGATCGTTGCGCTTGACTCCTTCGACAGAACCTGTATCGTGACGACCGATAAGACAGGTCCCGACAGAGAGGAGCTGACCGGCGTCTGCCCGACCGACATGGACGATAAGGCGGTGAACTATCTGGTGAAGACTCCCGGCGGCAACATTTACCACTCCGGCGATTCCCACTTCTCGATCTACTTTGCGAAACACGGCAAGGACTATGATATCGATGTGGCGTTCGGTTCCTTCGGCGAGAACCCGATCGGTATGCAGGACAAGATGACATCCATCGACGTGCTGCGCATGGCGGAAAATCTGCAGTGTAAGGTGGTAGTGCCGATCCACTGGGATGTGTGGACGAATTTCCAGGCGGACTGCGAGGAGATCAAACTGCTCTACGATTTCAAGAAAGACCGCAACGAGTACAAGTTCCATCCGTTCTTCTGGCAGGTGGGCGGAAAGTATGTGTATCCGCAGGACAAAGATAAGATCTACTATCACCACAGAAGAGGATTCGAGGACTGCTTCGAGGCTCCGCAGAACATTCCGTTCCGGTCCTGCTTATAATCGGGGGGTACGATATGCTGAGAGAATTTGTTGAAAAAAATCACTGTAAGTTTGCGCAGAGCGCGAAAGACTGGAGGGAAGCGATCCGCATGAGCTGTGAGGTGCTCGAGGCGGACGGCACAGTGGAAGAAAACTACAAGGAAGATATCATACGCTGTATCGAGGAGTACGGTCCCTACATCGTGATCATGCCGGATGTGGCGATGCCTCATTCCCAGGAGTGTGCGAAAGGGGTTCATAAGACGGCGATCGCGTTTATGAAACTGGAGGAACCTGTCAGCTTTGACCCCGGGGATCCCGAGAAGGACGCGGTGCTGTTCTTCACGCTGGCTTCCTGTGACCCGAGCCAGCATCTGGACAATATGTCCAGGCTGGCGGAACTGATGTCGAACGAGGAACTGATGGAAGAACTGAAAGCGGCGGAGACGCCGGAGGATCTTCTGGAGCTGGATAAGAAGTATCTGAGCTGAAAACAAATATAAAATAAGGAGGAGAATATATGAACTTTTTAATGAACGCTTGGTCATATTTTGCAACCAATATTTTGCAGCAGCCTGCATTTATGATCGGTCTTATCGTTATGCTGGGGTACATACTGCAGAAAAAGCCCTGGTATGACGTACTCGCAGGTGTGATTAAGGCAATCGTGGGCTACCTGATCCTGACGGTGGGATCGGGAGGACTCGTTTCAAATTTCCGTCCGGTCCTGGTGGGGTTGAAAGATGTATTCCATATCGACGCCATGGTGATTGACCCGTACTTCGGACAGAATGCGGTGACGGCAGGCGTGGAGGAAGTGTTCGGAAAGGGCTTCGGCGACGCGATGATCCTGCTGCTGATCGCTTTCATCGTCAACATCCTGCTCGTCCGTTTCAACAAGGTGACAAAGCTCCGTGCGCTGTTTACAACCGGCCATGTGCAGGTGCAGCAGGCGGCGACGGCTTACTGGCTGATCATGTTCGCGCTGCCGGGTCTTCTGACGCAGCATGTGGCTATGATCATCGTCATGGCGGTCATTCTCGGCGCGTACTGGGCAGTGGGTACAAACCTTCTGATCAAACCCTGCCAGGAAGTTACCGACGGCGCGGGCTTCACGCTGGCGCATCAGCAGATGTTCGGCGTAGCCATCAACTACTGGCTGGCCGAGAAACTTTTCGGCAAAAAGAAAGACGGCAAGGAAGTGAAGAAGATCGATGATATCGAACTTCCGGGCTTCATGTCCATCTTCAATGAGAACATGGTTTGTACTTCCATCCTGATGCTGGTGTTCTTCGGCGCGATCCTCTGCATTCTCGGCAGAGACTATCTGGTGGAAGGCGGCTTCCTGAAAGAAGGCGCGAGCATGGTATTCTATGTGATCCAGACCTGTCTGTATTTCTCGGTGTATCTGGCGATCCTGCAGCTCGGCGTCCGCACGTTTGTGACGGAGCTGACGGCTTCCTTCCAGGGTATTGCGGATAAGCTGCTTCCGGGTTCCGTTCCGGGTGTGGACTGCGCGGTTATTTTCGGTTTCGGTTCCGCGAACGCGGTGCCTCTGGGCTTCCTGGCAGGTTTCCTCGGGCAGATCATCGCCATCGCAGTGCTGATCGTATTGAAGAGCCCTGTGCTTGTCATCTGCGGATTCGTGCCCGTATTCTTTGACAACGCTACGATCGCGATCTTCGCGAACGAGAAGGGCGGTATCAAGGCGGCGCTTATCCTGCCGTTTATCTCCGGCCTCTGCCAGGTGTTTGGCTCCGCGATCATCGCAGGCTGGGTAGGCATGGCGGCATACGGCGGATATCTCGGCATGTGGGACTGGGCGGTAGTATGGCCGGTCATGACGGCGGTTATGAAATTCTTAAGCTATGCGGGTGTCGCGATCGTCGCGGTTGCGCTTCTTGCTATTCCGCAGCTTGAGTACCGGGCGGATAAGGAAGGCTACTTCCTTGTGACGGAAGATTATGAGAAATATAAAGGGATGAAGAATAAATAAAATAAAGGAGAATGAACAATGGCTAAGGAAAATATGTCTTTTTTGGTATGTTGCGCAAACGGAGCGGGCTCCAGCCTGATGATGAAAATGACGATGCAGAAAGCGCTGGATAAGGTCGGCATTAAGCCGGGCAAGATCCATCACTGCGCGTTGTCCGAGGGAAAAACAGCTGCGGCGCAGTACGACGTGGTATTCTGTGCGCAGAACTTCACAAACATGTTTAAGGACGCGGAGAAGAAGGGAACCATCGTGATCGGGCTGCGCAATATTATGTCTGTGCAGGAGATGGAAGATAAGATGAGAGAGAAGGGGATCATAGAATAGTTCGCTTATACAACTTGCGCTGTGGAGACAGCGCGCGGGGGATGACATGAAACGGGAAAGAGCGTATGTGGAGGGAAGAAGAAATCAGGTGCTGGAGATGCTGCAGAGGAATCCGCAGCTGCGGGTGGAAGAGCTGGCGAAGAGGCTGGGCGTCTCCGTGGTGACGGTTCGGAGGGATCTCCAGTTCCTGGAAGAAAAAAAGCAGATCACAAGATTTTACGGCGGCGCCAGGGTATCGAGGGAGGCGGCCGGGTATATGGATGACAAAGCCATATACAGAGACCTGATCGCAAGATACGCGGCGACGCTGGTGGAGGATGGGGACACCATCTTTATCAACACCAGCCGCAATGCGCTGAACATAATAAAATACATCGAGAGCAGGCATGTGACAGTCATCACCAACAACGGCAAGGCGATAAGCCAGGAGAAGGCGGACGGGGTTGACATCATCCTGACGGGCGGCGAGGTGCGGCATCCAAAGGAGGCGTTGGTAGGTGATTTTGCCACAAGAAACCTGCAGAATATTTTTGCGAAAAAGGCTTTTCTGGGATGCGCCGGCATCAGCGCGAAAGCGGGTATGTCCACGGAGATAGCGAATGAGGTGAACGTGAATCGGCTGATGATAGAGCACGCGACGCAGGAGGTCTATCTGTTGGCGGACCATACGAAGATAGGACACAACAGCAGCTTTACAAGCTGCGGCATCGAGATGGTAAAACAGTTGATCACCGATGAGCTGGCCCCGGAGGAAGAGTTAGAGCTGATACGCGCCCAGGGCGTAAAAGTCTGTCAGGTGAGAAAAAGCAATTTTTAAAAACAGGCATAGCAGGAGGCAAAAATATGAAAGCATATGCTTTGGGATTATATGAAAAAGCGATGCCCTCCACCCTGTCCTGGAGGGAGAAACTGGAGACGGCGAAGGAAGCCGGGTATGACTATGTGGAACTCAGCATCGATGACTCCGAGGAAAAGATCGGACGTCTGGATATGCCGAAGGAGGAGCGCCTTGAGCTTGTGAAAACAATGTACGAGGTCGGGATCCCGATCCGCACCATGTGCGTCAGCGCACTGACCAAATACTCCATGGGAAACGATAAACCGGAGTACGAGGCCAGGGGAATGGAGATCCTGAAAAAATCCATTCGGTTTGCGGATGACATCGGTGTCAGAGTTGTGATGATTCCCGGATATGATGTGTACTATGAGCCGTCAACGGTAGAGACGAAGAGGCGCTATCTGAAAAATCTGAAGATCGGCGCGGAGACGGCGGAGAGGGCGGGCGTGATACTGGGACTGGAGACCATGGAGAATGAGTTTATGAACACGGTGGAGAAAGCCATGAAGTATGTGGTACTGTGCGGCTCCAACTATCTGAAGATTTATCCGGATCTCGGCAATCTGACCAATGCGGCGGTGCAGTATCAGACGGACGTGCTGGAGGATCTGGAACTGGGGAGAGGCAATATCACATCTCTCCACCTGAAGGAGACGCTGCCCGGCAGATACCGCGAGGTACCCTACGGAACCGGACATGTGGACTTTGAGGCGGCGATCGAAAAAGCGTGGGAGATGGGAATCCGCAGATACGTGACGGAATTCTGGTACAAGGGAAGCGAGAACTGGAGAGAAGATCTGCGGTTTGCCCACGATATGATGACAGGGCTTTTGGACAGACAATGCAGATAGGAAAGAGGATGTGCAATCATGAAAGTAGAAAAGAAAGTGATATCAAATTTGACAAAATGTTATTCCATCGCGCCGCTTACTTATCAGGGGAAAGAACATTTTCTTGTGGCGGCGGAAAAGGTGGATAAATGTCTGCTTTTTGACACGGACGGGAACGAGGAGGATGTCGTCTGGAGCGAGCCGGGCGGCGTGATGACGATGGTGCAGGTGCCTGGCAGCGACGGGCAGTTTCTCGCGACACATAAATTTTATTCTCCGAACGATTCAAAGGAGGCAAAGATCGTTATTGTGACGCCGATCGAAAAGGGAAACTGGGAAGTGAGGACGTTGGTGGAGTTGCCTTTTGTCCACAGATTTGATATTCTGGAAAGGAATGGTGTAAAGTATCTGATCGCCTGCGCGTTAAAGTCCGACTATGAGTACAAGGAAGACTGGAGATTCCCGGGCAAAGTGTTTACGGCCGTGCTGCCCGACGATCTGAGCGGGTATGACGCGGACCATCAGCTGCCGCTCACCGTGCTGAAGGACAACATGTTGAAAAACCATGGATATTACAGGACGGAGGAGAACGGTGCAGTGAGCGGCATTATCTCCGCGGATAACGGTGTGTTCAAGTTTACGCCCCCCGAGAGAGAAGGAGGAGAATGGAAGATCGAGGAGCTGATCACCGACGCGGCATCTGATGCGGTGTTAGTAGATTTTGACGGGGATGGGGAAAAGGAACTGGCAGTGCTCTCTCCGTTCCACGGGGACAGGATCCGTTTCTACAAAAAGACGGACGGCGCCTATCGGATGGTGTATGAGTTTGAGGAGAGCAGAGAGTTTTTGCATTCCATCTACGGCGGTATGCTGTGCGGAAAACCAGCGCTTGTGACCGGGCACCGGAAGGGGGAGAGAGACCTGATGGTCTTCACCTACAACAGGGAAAAAGGCGCCTATGAGATGGAATATATCGACAGAGACTGCGGTTCGGCGAATGTCTATCACTATGTTAAGGACGGCAAAGATATGCTTGTGTCCACAAACAGGGAGATCGACGAGGTGGCACTTTATACGATTACAGAATGAGAAACCGGAATAGGAGAGAGAAAAATGCTGGAAGAACTGAAAAAACGCGTGTATGAAGCGAATATGCTTCTGCCCAGGTACGGGCTGGTAACTTTTACATGGGGCAATGTGAGCGAGATCGACAGGGAGAGCGGACTTTTTGCGATCAAGCCCAGCGGCGTGGATTATGACAAGCTGACGCCGGACGATATGGTGATCATGGATCTGGAGGGCAATAAGGTGGAGGGCAGATACAATCCTTCCTCGGACACAGCGACCCATGTGGAACTGTACAGGGCGTTCCCGAAGATCGGAGGTGTGGTTCACACGCATTCTTCCTGGGCGACAAGCTGGGCACAGGCGGGCAGAGCGATCCCCTGTTACGGCACGACCCATGCGGATTATATCTACGGTGAAGTGCCCTGCGCGAGATGCCTGACAGAGGAGGAGCTGAAAGATTACGAGAGAAACACCGGGCTTCTGATCACAGACATGTTCAAGGACAGAGATTACGAGGCGGTTCCGGCCGTTCTGTGCAAAAACCACGGGCCTTTCACCTGGGGAAAAGACGGTCACGAGGCGGTGCACAATGCGGTGGTGCTGGAGGAGGTTGCAAAGATGGCTTCCCGCTGTGAGATGATCAACCCCGATGTGAAGCCTGCGCCGCAGGAACTTCAGGATAAACATTATTACAGAAAACATGGCGCGAACGCCTACTACGGGCAGCGCTGAGCACAAGTTTTCCGGGTCTGAGATCTTTCAGACCCGGAAGATTTTAGAGGACAGGAGAGGCGGCAAATATGATAAAGGCGGTCATTTTTGATATTGACAACACGATGTATGATTTTGACGGAACCCATAGGACCGCTATGGCGGCGCTGGGGGTGTATGCGAAGGAAAATTTCGGTATGGAGCCGGAAAAGACCGCGGAGCTCGTAAAAAAGTGCATGGGCATTGTGACGGAGAGAACGGGCGAAAACTGCGCCGCGCTGCACAACAGACTGCTTCGTTTCCAGTGCTTTCTGGAGCAGATCGGCAATACCGATTATCAGAAGGCGATGGAGATGTATCATGTCTACTGGGATACGCTGTTGGAACATATGAAGCCGGAGTCTGGGCTTTTGTCCCTTCTCGAAAGCCTGAGAGAGAGGGGGATAAAAATCGGGATCGGTTCTGATATGACCGCTTACATCCAGTATAAGAAACTGGCAAAGCTGGGAGTGATGCGGTATCTGGATTTCATCGTGACCAGCGAGGAAGCGGGATCGGAGAAACCGACGCCCCGGTTTTTCGAGCTGTGTGTGAAGAAAGCGGGATGCAGGCCAGAGGAATGCGTTTTTATCGGCGACAGTCTGAAAAAGGATGTGATCGGACCCACAGAGTGCGGTCTCATCGGAACCTGGTATCGCCCGGCGGTGAAGGACGGCGCGAAGCAGGGAGGGGATCCGCCGCAGGCGGAGAGTTATCCCGTGGTGAGAAACTATGAGGACGATCTCTGGGAAGAAGGACAGGAAAAAGAATAGATGAGTATACAAAATATATTTTTGGTACTGCTGGGAGCGGTAATCTTTGTCGTAGGGACAACCAATATCCGGGCTTATCTGAGAAGGAGAAGGCCCGAAAATATGCTGAGAGGGAAGGTGCTCTCCTCAAAACAGACGGTAAAGAGGGATAAGGAAGACCGGCTGATCCAGCACTATTACGAGCTGGTGGTGCAGTGCAGCGGCGGAGGAAAGACCTTCAACGAAAAGGTGAACAGCACGATGGAGTACGGGAAGGGCGACGAGATAAAACTGGTGCGGAGTGGCGATAAGATCGTTCCGTCTTCCGGCGGCGGGATGACCTTCGGCACAGCCCTTGCGATCACTCTGGCGGGGATGGGGATCGCGGTTTTTCCGGTGGTATATCAGAACAACGGGGAGAAGGAGGGCTCTTTTGTTCTGGTGCTTCTGCTGATTTTGGCGGGAGTGATCTCAGCCTCCTCGTTTCTGAAGGACCGTCGGAAAAAGTTTCGGGAGTTAAGCGGCGAGATCGTGGATATTTTATACTATCGGAGAGGGGACAACAAAAAGTTCTCCAGGCCGGTGGAATCCTACTATCCCCTGATAAAATGCACAGTCGGTGAAAAAGAAAAGATATTTCTCTCCGCCTACAATTCCAGCACAAAGGGAACTTATAAGACCGGGACAAAAATAAAGCTCTTCTACGACGAAGAGCAGGGGAATATCGTGGAGAAAAAGGCGAGTCCCGCGCTGATGGGGCTGGCAGTCCTTTTCTTTTTAGCCGCGCTGACAGGTATCGTCAGTATTTTCGCGTAGAAAAAGACAGCCCCCTTATCTGCCGGAATTTAAGAGTACTTTCAGAAATTCCTCCGGTGTGTGGATCGTGAGCAGTTCCCGCACCGTGCTGCGGTTCAGGAGCGTGATTGCCAGCGGGTCAAATATCGTGTTGAAAAGTTGTCTGTCAGCGGGGCTGAAGCAGAGCATAATGACGAGCTGTATGGGGGTGGAATCCCAGTCCATCGGGGTATCGTTGATCAGGATATACATACAGGAATTGAGCTCCTGCATTTTGACCGTGTGTGGGATGGCAAAATTCTGGATGGCGGTGGAGGAGAGCGCTTCCCGCTCGAGGATCCGCTTCTCAAAATCTTCCAGACAATAGCCGTTCTCGTACAGCTTGCCGCACATATAATGGATCGCCTCCTCCCTGGAGAGCGGTCTGTCTATATGTTCTACGAATTTCGGGTCGAGAAGTTTTTGCAGTTCGTCGTAGAAGGTATTCATCTTTTTGTGTTCCTTGAGCTGTCCGATGGTGCGCTCGATGATGCCGGCGTCGGCGGAAGTCAAAAAGGGATTGATCGTGATGCTGGGCACCTTGATGGCTCCCTGGAGCGGGATCGTGGAGAGGATCAGATCCGCGTCAGAGAGAGACTCCGAGAGCTGCAGCTCGTTGGAAGTAATGTTGGTGATCAGGATGTCGTTATGGAATCTTTCCATAAGTTTTTGCTTTAATGTGGTACTCATGTTATAATAAGCAGGACAGTTGAGGACGATCCGGATATGGGATTTTCCGGCCTGCTGCTCCTCCAGATAATTGCCGATGTGGAACGCGATATAGGCGATCTCGTCGTCGATAATGGGGGGGGTAATCATTCCGGCCGTTTATCACACTGGTCAGACTGACGGCAGCGTCATAAATGAGCGGACAGGAGGCCTTGATGGATTCCGTCAGCGGATTATGGTTGTAGTGGTTGGTCTTCTGGCGCAGCAAAAGCCCCCTGATATGCAGGGCGAACCGGGTGCGGAGTTCCTCCTGCTCCAGGGAAACGCCATAGTCTCCCAGCAGCTTTGTAAACATGGAATCCACCAGAGACATACATTCTTCCCCCACATATTCCCGGAGGTTGGACTCGTTGATATCATCCAACATCAGGGTGGAGATGGAGGTGTAGAGCAGAAATGCAAAGTCGTCCAGTTCCGCCTGATGGAATTGGATCTCAAAGTAATCCTCAAGCTGTTCGCAGAGCTCGCGGGCCAGCTCATAGATAGGATCAGGCACGACGGGCAGCACTTCCCCGTAGTTAAAGGAAGCGTAGGTTTTCCGGTGTCGGTCCACGGCGATGGTGATGTGCAGAACCACATTGAACAGAGCGAAATCGTTGATAAAATATTTATGCTCAAACAATATCAAATTTATTGTTTCTGTGATATAATCAATATCAATCTCGTCGAAAGCATCCTGCAGCGCCTCCGTATTGAAAAAGGAGAACTGGGATTCGTCGAAGATGATCGAGCTGAGCATACGACGCCTGTTGCGTTCTTCCCCGCGGATATCGACGTTATCGCCGGAAGAGTTGAGGATCAGGTTGTACTGCTCCAGCATTCGTTTTGTGCGCTTCATAACCGTTCGGAGTGTGGACATACTAATATACAGCTCATCGCACAGGTCAAAGAGCGACAGAGCCTCCGGGGAACGCAGGAGACGGATCGCGACGTAGGCAGACCTCTCCTTGTTGGTCTGGGGAATGTGTTGGGAAGCCTCGTTCAAAAGATCGGCTGCCCTCTCCCTGTCGATGCGGTATCCGCTGCCGGACGATTCGATCAATGAAGTATAAATGCCGTTTAGATCGGATATGTAGTTTTTTACGGTTCGGATGGAAACACCCATCTCATCGGAGAGAAGAGCGGCTGTCACCCAATCTTTGTGTTCCAACAGAAGCCTTGTTATTTGAGAGTATTTTTGTTCCATGTGTCCTATTATACTGGTGAGTTTAAGCGGGAACAAGTTATGTTTTGCACCGCTCAAGTGAAAAAGATTGCTTGCGGGCTTTTTCATAAATAAAGTATATTCTATATTAATAGAGAAATAGAAAGAGGGAAAGGAAAGGAGTAGAGAGATGAAAGTATTGTCAGGGAAGGCGGCGTTTAAGGGCGTTGCCATCGGAAAGGTCAAGGAGTTCGGCGGAAAGCAGGTGGAAGTGAACAGGACTTCCGTAACCGATGTGGAAGCCGAAATCTCCCGTTTTGAGGCGGCGAAGGAGACCGCGTCTGACCAGCTCGGCAAACTGTACGAGAAGGCAGTTGCCGAAGTGGGAGAGGAAAACGCGGCGATTTTTGAAGTGCATCAGATGATGTTGGAAGATGAAGACTATCTGGACGGCATCAAGGGGATGATCCGGGACGAGCAGGTGAACGCAGAGTATGCTGTCTCCATGACAGGACAGAACTTTTCGGAAATTTTTGCCTCTATGGACGACGACTATATGAGAGAGCGTGCGGCGGACGTGAAAGATATCTCCGCGCGGGTAGTTCGTATTCTGGCGGGCGTGGAGGAAGGCGGCGCTGTGATGGAAGAACCGTCCATCCTGGTGGCGGAAGATCTTGCGCCCAGCGAGACGCTGCAGCTCGACAGAAGCAAGGTTCTCGCTTTCGTGACGAGGAAGGGTTCCACGAACTCCCACACGGCGATCCTCGCCCGCACGATGAACATCCCTGCCCTTGTGATGGTATCCGAGGCGGAGAATGTGGACGGCCTGATGGGGATCGTGGACGGAAAAGAGGGCAAGCTGATCATAGAGCCCGATGAGGAGACGCTGAAGAGCTATCAGGAAAAACTGGAAGCGCAGAGAAAGGAGCAGGAACTGCTCAACGCTTTAAAGGGAAAACCCAGCGTGACGAAGGACGGGAGAAAGATCAATCTGTACGCCAATATCGGCGGCGTGGAGGACGCGGAGGCGGCGCTTGCCAACGACGCGGAGGGCATCGGCCTGTTCCGGAGCGAATTTTTGTATCTGCAGAGCAACGACTATCCGACGGAGGAGGAGCAGTTCGAGGCCTACAGGGCAGTGGCGGAAAAGATGGGCGGCAGGCGTGTGATCATCCGCACGCTGGACATCGGCGCCGACAAGCAGATCGATTACTTTGAGCTGGACAAGGAGGAGAATCCGGCGCTCGGCTACCGCGCGGTGAGGATCTGTCTGAACAAGAAAGAGGTGTTCCGGACGCAGCTTCGCGCACTCTGCAGAGCTTCCGCTTACGGCAGGATCGCTATCATGGTGCCGATGATCATCTCCGTCTGGGAAGTGCAGACCGTAAAGGAGATTCTGGAGAAGATCAAGGAAGAGCTTCGGGCGGAAGGCAAGGAAGTCGGCGAGATCGAATTCGGTATTATGATCGAGACGCCCGCATCCGTCATCATTGCCGACGAGCTGGCGAAGGAAGTGGATTTCTTCAGCATCGGGACAAACGACCTGACACAGTACACGTTGGCGATCGACCGTCAGAACGCGAAACTGGATATGTTCTACAACGCGCATCATCCGGCCATCCTGCGGATGATCAGGATGGTGGTGGACGCTGCG
Source organism: uncultured bacterium (assembly GCA_947643595.1). Classification (GTDB taxonomy): domain Bacteria; phylum Bacillota; class Clostridia; order Lachnospirales; family Lachnospiraceae; genus 1XD8-76. The sequence goes on from CANRWP010000009.1 coordinate 67,040, forward strand.
CATGAGGCGGGTATCTGGGCAGGCATCTGCGGCGAGCTCGGCGCGGATACGACGCTGACCGAAGAGTTTGTCAATATGGGTGTGGATGAACTTTCCGTATCGCCCGCGATGGTGCTTCCGGTGAGGAATAAAGTCGTAAACATGTAACCGCACAGAGATGCGGCGCTGTGAAAGCCGCCCTGGAAGTATCCGGGTATGATTGACAACATGGTCTTGACAGGGAAATAATAATAAATGATAATAAGTAGAAAGTGAAAAAATTATTATAAGGAGGATTTATACCATGAAAGAATTTAATTACACCGTTCAGGACGCTCTGGGGATCCATGCACGTCCGGCAGGACTTCTGGTGAAGGAGGCGGCAAAATTTCCCTGCGACATTACGTTGAAATGCGGCGAGAAGAAGGGCAGCGCAAAGAAGATCATGGCGGTTATGGCTATGGGCGTCAAGAAGGATATGGAAGTTACCGTTGTATGTGAGGGGGATAAGGAAGACGAAGCTGCAGCGGCTCTGGAAGCGTTCTTCAAGGAGAATCTGTAAGCTTGAACTGTAAAAAACTGGTATTTCTGGATATTGACGGGACTCTTTTATACGAGGGACGTCCGATTTCCGAGAAGACAGCGCAGGCGCTGCGGCAGGCGAAGGACAACGGTCATTATCTCTGTATCTGTACCGGCAGGGCGTACAGCGAGATGCCGGAGGAGATGAAGGAGTTTGACGGTGTGATCAGCGCCGCCGGCGCCTGTGTCATGTGGAAAAAAAAGGTGTTGCTGGCGGAATATTTTTCGGAGGAGGAAAAGAAGCTGGCGGCAGGACTTCTGGAGGATATCGGAGCTGTCTATATTATGGAAGGCTTTGAGAATCTGTACATGAAAAAGGAGATCCGGGAGAGGTTTTTCAGAGAGATAGAAGGCCGTGAGGAGCAGGAGAAATTTCTGCTGAGCTTTTTTCTGAAGACGCTTCCGTGTACTTCGATCCGGGAGATGGACAAGGTACATAAGTGTTCCTTTTTTTATGCGGAGAAAGACAATAACTGGCTGAAAGAGAACCTGAAAAAATGGGGTATGACCGCGACGACATTCAGTCAGTCGGAGACCAGAGGAAACAGCGGAGAGGTCACAAAGACCGCCTTCACAAAAGGCACGGCGGTCCGGTATCTCAGCGGGTATCTGGGCGTTCCGATCGAGGATACGATAGCCATCGGCGACAGCGAAAACGATCTCGAGATGATCCGGGCCGCTGGCATCGGCATAGCCATGGGCAACTCGTCGGACTATGTGAAGGAGGCGGCTGATGATGTCACAAAGTCCGTCGCGGAGGACGGCGTCTACCACGCTTTCCGAAAGTACGGATTGATCTGAACACAAAAAAATCGGCAAACTAACATTTTCACCCCGGCGGTGAAAATGTCGGTTTGCTTTTTTGTTGCCGGGAAAATACAATAAATCTATCAAATAAAACTGGAGGTACGAAAAATGGCTGAACACAATGTATTACTGGTATGCGGCTCCGGGGCGAGCAGCGGGTTTATGGCGGCGAACATCAGAAAAGCGGCCGCGGCGAGAGGCATCAAGATGAGCGTGACTGCGAGAAGCGAGTCCGAGGTTTTGAACTACGTGGAAGATATCGACTGTCTGATGGTGGGGCCTCATCTGGCGACCGTGATCCCTTCTCTCGAGGAGGACTGCGAGGGATACGATATCAAGATCGCACTGATCGACAAGGAAGCTTACGCGAAATTGAACGGCGATATGGCTCTGGATCAGATTCTGGAGCTGTTTGGGGAAAAGTAAATCGTAAAAAGTATAATGAGTGAGAGAGGAGATAAGTACAAATGCAAAAATTGATCAGCTGGCTGGAGAACAGTTTTGCTCCAAAAATGAATAAGATCAGCAACATGATCTGGGTTGTGACAATCAAAGATTCCGTACTGCAGATTCTGCCCTTTATCTTCCTGGGGTCGATCTTCTGCTGTCTGGCAATTATCGAGGACTATGTGGCACTGCCGTTTTCCTTCTGGACGCCGTTCGGATGGACCATGGGCAAGGTATCACTCCTGGTAGCGTTCCTGATTCCCTTCAACTACTGTGAGAAAAAGCGGTACAGAAAACAGCGCCTGATAGCCGGGCTTTCCGGACTGCTGCTGTTTTTGATCGTGGTGACGCCTATCGTGGAGGAAGAGGGCGCCGTAGGCTTTGGAAGCTCCGCACTGGGCGCCGGCGGTATGTTCTGCGCGATGATAACAGGTGTTATCACAGGCCTTATCATGGGCGCTTTCGCGAAGTTCACATTCTTCAAAGAGGATTCCGCGATTCCGGATTTCGTGCGTCAGTGGTTTGATGCGCTTCTGCCCATCGGCATCGTTGTAGTTCTCGGATGGGTCGTAGTTTTGATTATGCAGGTGAACCTGTACAACATTATTCTGAGCATCTTTATGCCGCTGCAGAGTTTCCTGCAGACCTGGTACGGATTTACGTTCTTTATGCTTCTGACCTGCTTTATTTACTCCATGGGTATTTCCAGCTGGGTGCTGACGCCGGTAAACGAGCCTGTAAAACTGGCAGCTATCGTGGCAAACCTGGAGATGGTTGCGGCGGGAACCGCAACGGCGGCGAGCATGAACATCTTTACGGAAGGCCTTGTCTACTGTACATACATGTGGGTGGGAGGTATCGGCTGTACGCTGCCTCTGGTAGTTATGATGATTCTTTCTAAGTCCAAGGAGCTGAAATCTCTCGGAAGAGCCTGCCTTGTGCCGGGGATCTTCAATATCAACGAGCCTGTCATCTTCGGCTGTATCGCATGGAATCCCTATCTGATGGTTCCGATGTGGCTGCAGGGGATTATCATGTCGCTGTTGACATGGGTCGGGACAAAGGTCATCAAGTTTGCACCGTTCCCGGATGTACAGTTTGAACTCTGGTACTGCCCGTATCCGATCTCCACATGGATCAGCACAAGAAGTTTCAGAGCGATCATTTTCCTGATCATCTCCGTGGCGGTATCCACTCTGATCTGGTATCCGTTCTTCAAGGCTTACGAGGCAAACGAGCTGAAGAAAGAGAGCGGAGAGAAGAAAGCGGCGAAAGAATAATATACCGTGAATTACGATTATAATGATATAAGGGAGGGTACTTTTATGAATGAAACAACCGTAGAAAACGCGATGCAGATCATTATGCATGCGGGAGATGCGAGAAACTGCTGTCAGGCGGCCCTGGGAGCTATCGCATCGGGCGATATGGCGGCGGCCGGAGAACATTTAAAGGAGGCGGACGCAAAGATCGCGGAAGCCCATCATATTCAGACGGACTGCATCCAGGGTGCGATCGCAGGGGAGGACTTCGACTACAACGTCCTGTTCGCCCATGCGCAGGATACCCTGATGACGATCTACAGCGAGATCATGATCGCGAAGCAGATGTGCAATATTTTTGCATCGTACGATGAAAGACTGAAAAAATTGGAGGAATAAAAAATGAGCAGAGTACCGAAAACATTCCCTGAAAACTTCCTCTGGGGCGGCGCGTTTGCCGCCAACCAGATGGAGGGAGCCTGGAAAGAGGGCGGCAAGGGACTTTGTGTGGCGGATATCAATGAATTTGTGGACAATGTGCCCGTGGACAAAAAGTTTAATGAAGAGGTGACTTCGGAGTTTGTGAAGAAGGCTCTGGAGGACAGTGACAGGATCTTTCCGAAGCGCTGGGGAATCGATTTTTATCACACCTACAAGGAGGATCTGAAGCTTTTAGCGGAGCTGGGGATGAAGACCTACAGAACTTCCATCAACTGGTCGAGGATCTATCCCAACGGCGATGACAAGGAACCCAACGAGGAAGGGCTGAAATTCTACGACAACCTGATCGACGAGATTATCAAAAACGGTATGGAGCCGCTTATCACGATCTCCCACTACGAGATGCCCCTGAACCTGACCATAAATTACAAGGGCTGGTATTCCAGAGAGGTCATCGAGTTCTTCGAGAGATACTGTAAGACATTGTTTGACCGGTACGGCGACAGGGTAAAACTCTGGATTGTGGTAAACCAGATCAACCTGATCGTGCACGAGTCCTTCAATCATCTCGGCGTGGCGGCAGATGTGGTTGACAATGTGCTGGAGGCGAAATACCAGGCGGTTCACAACGAGATGGTAGCCTGCGCGAGAGCGACAAGATACGGCCACAGCCTGAATAAGGATCTGCAGATCGGCATGATGCTTTGCGGCGGTCCCTCCTATCCGGCTTCCTGTAAACCGGAGGATATCCTGGCGACAATGCGCCATAATCAGATGGAATACTTCTTCTCCGATGTGTTGCTGAGAGGAAAATATCCGGGGTACGCGTTCCACTTCTTTGAGGAGAGAGGCATCAACATAGAGTTCGGACCGGACGATGAGGAAGATCTGAAGAATACGGCGGATTTCCTGTCCTTCTCCTACTATTACACGAGAATGGTGACAAAGGAGAGCTTTGAGAACGGAAACGAGGCCATCCGGAATCCGGATCTTCCGGCGAATCCATGGGGATGGAGCATCGATCCGAGCGGTCTTCGGTATATGTTGAACGAGTTCTACGACAGATACCAGTGCCCGATCTATATTACAGAGAACGGCTGCGGCAACTACGACAAGCTGGAGGAGGACGGCACGATCCATGATCCCTACAGGGTGGACTACTACAGGGCGCACATCGAGCAGATGAAGCTTGCCATCATGGACGGTGTGGACCTGAGAGGGTACTATCTCTGGGCGCCCCTCGATATCGTGAGCTGCTCTTCCTCCGAGATGAGCAAGCGCTACGGCTTTATCTATGTGGATATCGACGATTACGGAAAAGGTACCGGAAAGCGGATCAAGAAAGACAGCTTTGCATGGTATCAGAAGGTGATCCGGACCAACGGGGAAGATCTGGCGTAAAAAATAATATATAAAGTATAGCAAAAGGCGGCCCGGGTATTTTTATCCGGGCTGTTTGCTGAAAAATTTATATGTTTAAAGATAGGCCGTCCCAATGGGAACATGAGATTTTTTAGAAAAGCTTGAAAATCGGGAGCGGAGGACGCTATAATGAAATAGTTATTATATCCCCCATTTGAAATGGGGGCCGAGGCAAAGCCG
>CANRWP010000010.1 GCA_947643595.1 uncultured bacterium
TAATTGTGTAAAATATCCGTATTGTAAATCTGCCGTACAACGGCAAAAGAAAAAAAGCCGTTGTATAGCAGACATTTGGGTGCATTGATGCAGCAGCTTTGGGAACCAGGGCTGCTGTTTTTGCTGTAAGTTTTGTTGGAGTGATAGGAGAAAATGAAACGATAGTTTAAAGACAAGGAGATGTAGAACGATGAGACTAAAGCGAAAAATACTTAAGGACAGGATAAGGACGTTCATCAAAAATATTGGCATATTGCACACATCAAGGTGTACCGCAAGGAAGAAAGAAACTTCACTGCGGCACACCTTTTTTAATGGTGCGAAATTTGTCTGATTTTGGCTTTTGTTGCCGTTTATCCGTTGCGTATTTGTGTGCAAAATGTGGCTGGAACTATTCCGCTTTTGGAGGGGGATTCCGCTTGGGTTTACTGCTTCATGGTGGGCTGTTTTGAGAGCATGGATTTTTGTGTATCCCACACCTGTTTCATCAGCTTTTTCACTTCCTCCACATCGGCTTTATAGACGTTGCCTGTGGCGTTCATTCGCTTGGCGATCTGGTTTAAGTTGCCGCTGATTTTTCCAAGCGTGTAGTTGTATTCCCGCAGGTCTGAATAGTCAATGTCATAGACAAAGCCGTACAAAATCAGGCGGCGGAGGAAAGTGGACTTGCTTTTCATGCCAGAGATTTTTACTTTCTGCTCCAGTATGTATTGCTCCTTGTCACTTAGATATATTTTCAGCTCATTTTTGCGCTCACGGTTTGCCATTTATTATCTCCTTTCCGTGTTGGATTTTTGAAAGGATTTTACACAGGCAAAAGGGGAGTTTGTGGATACGCTGCTCCAGATCGTGGCGTTGGATGATGTAGTATGCCTGTTAGCATACAGTATCGTATCTGCTATTGCGAACGTCAGGGCGTCAGGCGGCGTCAGTGCAAACGATATTGTGATGCCGCTGGTATATAATTTTATCGCCATTTTGTTTGGATTTTTCTGCGGATATTTTTTAAGCAGACTACTGATCCCGACAAGGAGCAAGGACAACAGACTGATCCTCGCCATTGCCATGCTGCTCGGTATTTCCGGATTGTGCGCGGCAGTGAATATTTCTCCGCTGCTGTCCTGTATGGTATTTGGAGCGGCATATATCAATTTGACGGAGGCAAAAAACTTTTTCGGCAGATCAACAACTTTACTCCACCGATCATGTCCATATTTTTTATTGTGTCGGGGATGAATCTTGATCTGCGGGCCCTCGAGACGGTCGGTATCATTGGCATCAGTTATTTTGCGGTGCGGATCGTCGGAAAATATGCGGGAACTTATGTGGGCTGCCTGCTGACAGGGAGCAGCCGGGAGATGAGAAATTATATGGGGCTTGCATTGATCCCGCAGGCCGGTGTGGCAATAGGCCTTGCCTTTTTGGGGCAGAGGCTGTTGCCGACGGAAACAGGAAATCTGATGCTGGCAATCATTCTGTCCTCCTCCGTACTGTATGAAATGATAGGACCGATCAGCGCGAAACTTGCGTTGGTATTTTCGGGAAGCATTCCCTTCGGGCATACGGAATTGCCTGAGGCAGAATCCAGGGAGAGAGAGGAAAAAGAGATGCTGCTTTGTCCGGAGGAAGGAGAAAGCAGAGGCAGCCAGTCCAGGGAACCACAGGATACAAATAGGAGTATCGAAGAATTGATGGAAGAGATGAGTGCCGGTGTAGACGAGCGAGATGATGATGATATTGAAAAGAGCGTTATCGGGGAATCGGAAAAAGAAAAAAAGAAGAAAACAAAAGCAAAGACAAAAAAGAAAGCTTCATAACCAGACAACCCTGTCATATACTGACAGGGTTGTTGACTTTTTTCTTCAAAAGAGTAAAATAGGGAAAAATCGGTAATGACAGAAAGGGAGCTTTTTATGCGTTTACGAAATATTCCCGGGGCCAGAGAGGCGATCGGAACCAGCGAATATGTGATTCCGGAGGAGAATGAGTGTGCCGGAAAGTGGAGGGAAATTTTCGGAGAGGAAAAGCCGGTTCATATAGAGATAGGCACAGGCAAAGGGCGGTTTTTGACGGAGCTTGCTGTGGCGAATCCGGGAATCAGCTATGTGGGGATAGAGAAGTATTCCAGCGTACTTTTCCGGGCAATTCAGAAGATGGAGGAAAATCCTCTTCCCAATGTTCGATTTATCCGCATGGAGGCGGAACATATCCTGCGCTATTTTGCGGAGGGGGAGGTGGAGCGGGTCTACCTGAACTTTTCCGATCCCTGGCCGAAGGAACGCCACGCGAAGAGAAGGCTGGTCTCGAGGGAATTTCTCGACCGTTACAGGGTGCTGCTGAAAGCCGGCGGCCATCTGGAGTTTAAGACGGACAACAGAGATCTGTTTGAGTTCGGTGTGGAGGAGACGGAGCCGGCGAAGTGGGAGATCCTGGAGATCACCCGCGATCTCCACCACGATGCGAAAATGAATCAGGGAAATATAATGACGGAGTATGAGGAGAGGTTTTCCTCGAAGGGAAATCCGATCTGCAAGTATATCATCCGCCCGGTAGTCTGACAGGAGAAAAAGCAAATGTTTATTTTACTGTTACTGATCTGGTTTGTATTCAACGGAAAGATCACACTGGAAATTGCGATGCTGGGGATCATCCTCTGCTTTTGCATCTACCTGTTTATGTGCAAATTTATGGGCTACAGTGTGAGGAAAGATATTGCGCTGATAAAAAAGAGTGTTTATTTCTTTTATTATATCGTCGTGCTGATCGTGGAGATCATAAAAGCGAATATTCAGGTGATACATTTCGTGTTGAATGACAGGGAAATTGTGGAGCCGGTTATTGTGGAGCACAGGACGCGGTTAAGGACAAACCTTGGCAGGGTGATTCTGGCGAATTCGATTACGCTCACGCCGGGAACTATCACGGTATCCCTGGAGGGGAATGAGCTGGTAATCCACTGTCTGGACAGTACGATGGCGGAGGGAATCGAGAATACCATCTTTGAGAGGCTGTTAGAAAAGATGGAGGCATAGAGCAGGGAGCGAGGCGGAGGATGGAACTGGTACAACAATATTCCGGAGTTTTTCATATTTTTATAGTGATATTGGCGCTGTTGACAATACTTTGTCTGATCAGGGCAGTGAAGGGGCCGACGATCGCTGACAGACTGGTTGCGGTAAACATGATGGGGACGATCGTAATGGTCATTATAGCGATACTGGCGCTGCTGATGAAGGAGGATTATCTGGTGGATATCTGCCTGATCTATGCGATGATCAGTTTCCTCGCAGTGGTGGTGTTGACAAAGGTATATACAGGAGTATATATCGAACACAGAGAATTGCAGGAAAAGAGAGAAAGAGGGGATCAGGCGTTATGATATTTGAAAGGATAAGATTTATTTTGGGAGTGGGCCTTCTGGCGATCGGTGTAGTCACTTTTGCGCTGGAAGTTCTGGGTGTCTTCCGGTTTAAATATGTTCTGAACAGAATGCATGCGGCGGCGATGGGCGATACGCTGGGAATCGGCTCCTCGCTGGCAGGCCTGATGATTTTGTTCGGCTTTCAATTCGTCACGCTGAAACTGGTTCTTGTGGTTATTTTTCTTTGGTGCGCGTCGCCCGTGTCCTCCCATCTGATCTCAAGGCTGGAATGTACGGTCAACGAAGATCTGAAGAAATACTGTGAAGTAAAATCGAAATAAAAGGGAGAGATGAAAATGCAGATTTTTCAATATATTCTGCTTGCATTTTTAGTGATCTGCGCCGTGTCGGTAAGTTTTTCAAAACGGCTTTTAAACTCCATTTTAATATTTATGTCCTACAGCCTGATCATGTCGATCATATGGATTTTGCTGGAGTCTCCGGATCTCGCCATCACGGAGGCGGCGGTGGGCGCCGGCGTCACGAGCGTGCTGTTTTTTGCGACGTTAAAAAAGATTCATGCCATGAGGGAGGAGGACGAGGATAGCGATGAGTAGACTGATTCCCGAGGAGGAATACGGAAAAAGGCCAATAGGGGCCCTCAGGCAGTGGATGAGCGGTGTCAGAGATCCCTACCTCAACAACGTTGAGGCGAAAGAGAAAACGGGACAGGGCGAGGAGAGCGAGGAACAGCTGGAAGAATATCAGAGAGAAGTGCTCAGCGTTATCCGCAAAGCACAAGATACCGCAAATAATAGCCAGTACACTCTGTTTCGAAAATTTTACAGGTCAGCTGCGCTGATCTGTTGTCTGACACTGACGCTGATGCTGCTGATAACGGTGGCTTACCTGCCGCCGGTGGGCAATGCCGGAAATCCGGCGCACAACGAGGTTGCCGCGAAATATATCAAGGACGGGATGCAGGACACCGGGGCGGTAAATATTGTCACGGGAATGATTCTGGACTACCGCGCTTTCGATACATTCGGGGAGTCCAACGTTCTGTTTATCGCCACCTGTACCGTGCTGATCCTGATGCGGAACGACAAAAAGAAGGGCAGAGGCAGCGCGGAGGAAGAGGAGCGGCGGGACAGCTTTTATGAGCCGAAGAGCGACAAGATTTTGCAGACGTCGGCGATGATACTGGTGCCGTTTATTATACTGTTCGGAATCTATGTGATACTTAACGGGCATCTCTCGCCGGGCGGCGGCTTTTCCGGCGGCGCCATCATCGGGGCAGGGCTGATCTTATATCTGAACGCTTTCGGCATTGAGAAAACGGAAAAGTTTTTTACCGCAAAGACATACAAGTGGATCAGCTTCTGTTCGCTCAGTTTTTACTGCATTGCGAAAAGTTATTCTTTCTACACGGGGGCGCATCACTTAGAGAGCGGGATACCGCTGGGAATACCGGGGAATATCCTGAGCAGCGGGCTGATCCTGCCGCTCAATATCTGTGTCGGTCTGGTGGTGGCATGCACGATGTATGCGTTCTTTGTGTTGTTCCGCAAGGGAGGGTTTTAGATATGCCTGAGACAAATTTTCTGGTAAACTACGGGGAAGAGGTTGCAATACTGCTGTTCGGTATCGGTTTTGCAAATCTTCTGATTCAGAAAAACCTGATCAAAAAGGTTATCGGCCTGAATATTATGGATACGGCAGTATATCTGTTTCTGGCGGAAAAGGGATATATTGCCGGCAGAGCTGCTCCGATCGTGGTGGACGGGGTGCAGGAAGTGGAGGCCTACATCAACCCCATTCCCAGCGGTCTTGTGCTGACAGGAATCGTGGTATCGGTGTCGGTGACGGCGCTGATGCTCTCGCTGACAGTGCGCTTATACCAGAGATACCATACGTTGGATCTGGATGAGATATCCATGCAGCTGAGGAAGGAGGGACTTTGATGGATTTTATACAGAATGTGCCCTTTTTCTCGATTATGATCTCCATGTTTTCGGGTATTATCTCCTCGATCCTCTCCGAGAAATGGGCAAAACGGCTGAATACGGCGGCGATCCTTGTGGTCGGCATAATGTCCGGTGCACTGCTTCTTTACCTCTGCAGGACGGGAATCGGCAGCTATATCTTTATGATGGGGCATTTCCCTGCACCCTGGGGAAATGAGATTCGTGCCGGAGTGCTGGAGGCAGGTATGGCGATGTTTTTCTGCATCGTGATGCTGCTGTCCATGACCGGCGGCAGAAAGAAACTGTTCGACGAGGTGGAATATACTAAACACAATATTTATTATATTCTGGTAGATATGATGCTCAGTTCTCTGCTGGCGCTTATTTATACCAACGACCTTTTTACGGCGTATGTCTTTGTGGAGATCAATACGATCGCGGCCTGCGGTCTGATCATGATTCGGCAGAACGGCAGAACGATAGAGGCGGCAGTCCGCTATATGATCATGAGCCTTTTAGGTTCCGGTCTTCTGCTGATGGGCATATGTATGCTTTATGACCTGACCGGGCATCTGCTGATGAGCAACATAAAGGAGGTCATGGCGGAGATCATGGCAAACGGCACTTACCGGATACCGATGTTAGTGACGGTAGGCATTATGACGATCGGGCTTGCAATCAAAAGCGCCCTGTTTCCCTGTCACGCCTGGCTGCCGGACGCATACGGGTACTCCACGGTATCCTCGGCGGCGATGCTCTCCTCCTTAGTGTCGAAAGGCTACATTTTTCTGCTGATCAAGATTTTTTACAGAGTCATCGGTCTGGACATTATTTACAGCAGTCATATTATCGGTATACTTTTTATATTTGGACTGTGCGGTATGCTGTTCGGTTCTTTCAGCGCGATCGGCGAGAAGGATATCCGGAGGATGATCGCGTTTTCCTCGGTGGCGCAGATCGGTTATATTTACATGGGCTTCGGTCTGGGGATGAAAGAGGGCATGGTTGCCAGCGTCTACCACATTCTTGTGCATGCAGCGACAAAATCGCTGCTGTTTATCAGTGCCATCGGACTGACGGATGTGTCTGCCGGCAGCAGGAGTTTCTTTGCGCTGAACGGCTCGGGGTACCGCAACAGGATCGCGGGTATCGGTTTTGCGGTGGGCTCTCTGTCCATGGTCGGTATTCCGATCTTTTCCGGTTTTGTCAGCAAGCTGTTGTTTGCGAAGGCCGCAATCATCAATCCGACCTGGAAGATGTTTCCGACGGTGATAGTACTGGCGATCAGCACGATCCTGAACGCGATCTATTTCCTGAAGACGGTGATCCGTATCTATACGCCGGAGGATCTGACGGTGGAAAAAGAGAAAGGTTCCTACTCTATCCGTTGGGATGAGCAGAAGCTGTACGCAGCGACGATCATTCTGTTTGTGGTTCTGAACCTGATTTTGGGGATGAATTCCAGGCCGGTCATCCATCTGATAGAGACCGGACTTGCCAATTTTGCATAGAGGAGAAACAAAGTACTGTGAATGTTTCAATAATCATTTTAGCAACGATATTTTTTCCCATATTTTTCGGAGCCGCTATCCTGTCCGTGCCGGAGTTTCGTTCCAGGAACCATTTGCTTGTCGCGGAGGGGGCGGGGCTTGTGATCACTGCTGTTCTGGCGGGATGTACGCTGGGAAGCGCTGAGACGGAGCTTTTTTTATTCCGGCTGGGAGATAAGCTGGATATCTATTTTCATCCGGACAGTCTAGGGCGGATATTCGCCGCCGTTGTGACCATCGTCTGGGTGTTTGCGGGTTTCTATTCCTTTGAATATATGAAGCATGAGAGGGAGGAGAAGCGGTATTTCGGCTTTTATCTGATGGCCTTTGGCGTGGTGCTGGCGCTTAGCTTCGCGGGCAATATTGTAACCTATTACCTGTTTTATGAACTGATGACGTTGTTCTCCGTGCCTCTTGTGCTGCATTCCCGGACAAAGGAGGCGGTCATGGGCGGTCTGAAGTATCTGTTTTATTCCCTGTGCGGCGCGTACATGGTGCTGCTGGGTATATACTTTTTAAATAAGTACGCGGATACCTTAAACTTTACGGCGGGGGGAGCGCTGAACAGGGAGCTGGCAGCGGGAAATGAGAAGACGCTGCTTATCATCGTATTCTTTATGATTCTGGGTTTCGGTGTGAAGGCGGGCATGTTTCCGATGCACGCATGGCTTCCCACGGCCCATCCGGTGGCGCCCGCGCCTGCCAGCGCGATACTCTCCGGACTGATCGTGAAGGCGGGTGTGTTGGGAATTGTTCGCACAGTATACTTTTTATTTGGAGAATCCTTCATCAGAGGAACCTGGGTGCAGACTGCGTGGCTGACGTTGACATTGATTACGATCTTCATGGGTTCCATGCTGGCATACCGGGAAAAAGTTATGAAAAAAAGGCTGGCCTATTCCACGGTAAGCCAGGTTTCCTATATCCTCTTCGGACTTGCACTGTTGGAGCCCTCCGCCATGACCGGCGCGCTGCTCCACATGGTGTTCCATGCGTTTATCAAAGTGACGCTGTTTCTGTCTGCGGGGGCGATCATCTACAGGACCGGGAGGACAAACGTGGATGATATGGCGGGGAGCGGCAAGGAGATGCCCGTCACGATATGGTGTTATACATTTGCCTCGCTGGCGCTGATCGGCATTCCTCCTGCCAGCGGCTTTATCAGCAAATGGCATCTCGCAGTCGGCGCCCTGCAGTCCGGCACCGGTATCTTCACCTGGCTCGGGCCTGCGGTTCTGCTGATCTCCGCGCTGCTGACCGCGGGATATCTGCTTCCCGTCACGGTAAAAGGGTTTCTGCCGGGGGATGATTTTGACTGTGGGAATCTGCAGAAAAAGGAGCCGAACCTGTGGATGGTTGTTCCGCTTATCATATTTGCGGCGATGTCGATACTGCTCGGGGTATTCCCGAATCCCTTGACGGAGTATATTCAGACGATCGTCAGTGCGGTGCTATAGGAGAGATTGACTATGAGCGAATACTGGATTTTGGCGGCCATCCTCCTGCCGGTCATCGGCGGGGTGCTGACGCCGCTTCTCCCTTTTAAAAACAGAAAAATAATGATGTGGTATCTGGAGGCAGTCATGTTGGCTGCTTCGGCGATCGTCTGGAAGCTGATCTTAAGCGGGACGACGGAAGTGTTTCATATCGTTCACTTTGTGGAAGATCTGTCGATCTCCTTCAAGATCGACGGCATGTCGATGATCTTCGCGGGGTTAGTATCTCTGCTGTGGCCGCCGGCGGTGCTTTACTCCTTTGAGTATATGGAGAGGGAGGAGCGGGAAAAGATCTTTTTCATGTTCTACAGTACGACATACGGCATTACGCTGGGCATCGCTTTCGCATCGGATCTGCTGTCCATGTATTTTTTTTATGAACTTTTGACCTTGTCCACGGTGCCGCTGGTGCTGCACACTCTGAAGAGGGAAGCGGTTCTGGCGTCGAGGAAGTATCTGTACTATTCGATCGGCGGCGCGGCGTTCGCGATGATAGGACTGGTGTTTGTCATCATCTATGGCGTGACCTGCGAGTTCCGGATGGGCGGCGTTCTGAATATGGCGCTGATCGGGGACCGGAAGAATCTGCTGCTTTGGGTTTATCTGCTCGCCTTTATGGGGTTTGGCGTGAAGGCGGCGATGTGGCCGATGGGTTCCTGGCTGCCGGATGCCGGTGTGGCGCCGACGCCGGTGACGGCTCTGCTGCACGCGGTGGCTGTTGTGAAGGCAGGGGTTTTCGCGATGATCCGGCTGACCTACTACAGTTTCGGCACTTCCTTTCTGCGGGGGACTTGGGTGCAGAGCGTGGTGATGGGTTTCGCGATGTTCACAATCCTCTACGGCTGCAGTATGGCGGTGAAGGAGACGCATTTCAAGAGGCGGCTGGCCTATTCCACAATCAGCAATCTGTCGTATGTCATTTTCGGCATCACGTTGTTGACGCCGCTCGGTCTGGCGGGGGCACTCTGCCATCTGGTGTGCCATGCGGTGATGAAGATCAACGCCTTCTTCTGTGCCGGGGCGTTTATGCAGAAGACGGGGAAAAGCTATATCTATGAGGTGGAGGGCGTCGGCAGAAAGATGCCGGTCGTGTTCGGCTGTTTCATGGTCTCGGCGCTCGGCCTGATGGGTACGCCGGGGCTTGCGGGTTTTATCAGCAAGTGGAATCTGGCGGCTGCTGCGGTGGAGAGTATGAATGTACAGGCGTATTTTGGCATCGGCTGCATTCTGGTATCGGCGCTTTTGACGGCGATCTATATGATGGGTACGGTGATTCACGCCTTCTTCCCGGAGAAGAATTTTGACTACGGCATGCTTGCGGGCGTGACGGATCCGGGCTGGAGGATGTGTGTGCCGCTTCTTGTATTCTCGGTCAGTACTGTGGCGCTGGGGATGTTCGCCGGACCGCTTGTGGAATTTTTCCGGGCTGTTGCGGCGGGGGTTTGCTGAAAGGGGGGAGGTCTCCATGGTGAGTTATCTGGTATATGGGCTTGTCTTTTGGCCGATGGCGGGGGCGTTTTTGTCCTGTGTGTTGGGCAGGAGACATAAAAAATACAGGGATTATTTTGTCGGCGGCGCTGCCGTCCTGGAATTCGGACTGGCGTCGGCTTTGCTGTATCAGCGCATCACAGGCGGGATGATAGGAGGGATCATAGGGCAGCCCGGCATCTGCGGTATGGGGCTTTCCTTTACGGTGGACGGATTTCGGGCTGTCTATGTCTGCATCGCGGCGTTTATGTGGATGGGGGCTTCTCTGTTTTCGATAGAGTATTTTGCGCATTACCGGAACAGGAACCGGTATTATCTGTTCTGGCTTGTCACGCTGGGAGCGACGGAGGCGGTCTTTCTGTCGGCTGATCTGCTTACGACGTTTGTTTTTTTTGAGATCATGTCCTTTGCATCCTACGTCTGGGTGGCGCAGGATGAGAGACAGGAGTCTTTGCGGGCGGCGGCGACCTATCTGGCGGTGGCGGTGATAGGAGGCCTTGTGATGCTGATGGGGCTGTTTCTTCTGTATCATCAGGCGGGAACGCTGGAGATCGATAAGCTCCGGGAAGCCTGCCGGGGAAAGGATGTCTATGCGTCGGCGTTTTGCATGTTGTTCGGTTTCGGCGCGAAGGCAGGGATATTTCCGCTGCACATCTGGCTGCCGAAGGCGCATCCGGTGGCGCCCGCCCCTGCAAGCGCGCTGCTTTCGGGCATTCTGACAAAGACGGGTATCTTCGGTGTGCTGGTGATCAGCTGCAAGATCCTTCTGCACGACGCACTCTGGGGTTCGCTCATTCTGGCGCTGGGCGTGCTGACAATGGTGATCGGCGCGGTGCTTGCGCTGTTTTCGATCGATTTCAAGAGGACGCTCGCCTGCTCCTCAGTCTCTCAGATCGGTTTTATCCTGGTGGGGATCGGTATGCAGGGACTGTTGGGGGAGGAAAACGCTACGGCGGTGCGGGGAAGCTTTCTCCATATGGTGAATCATTCGCTGTTCAAGCTGGTTTTATTTATGATAGCAGGTGTTATTTATATGAATCTGCACAGGCTGGACCTGAATGAGATCAGGGGCTTTGGCAGAAAGAAACCTCTTCTTGCCTTTCTCTATCTGATGGGAGCCCTGGGCATCGGCGGTGTGCCGTTATGGAGCGGTTATATCAGCAAAACGCTGCTGCATGAAAGTGTCGTGGAATATTCGAGAAAGTTGTCAGAGGGAATAATAACGCCTGTGTTTTTTTCTGCGGGTGGAATGAAAGTCGTAGAATGGGCGTTTCTGATCAGCGGCGGCCTGACTGTGGCGTACATGACGAAGCTGTTCGCGGCGGTCTTTGTGGAGAAAAATAACGACGCGGCACTGCAGGAGAAGTATGACGCTCAAAAAAATTATATGAGTCCGCTGAGCGCCGGGGTATTGCTTTTGGGAGGCCTGCTGTTCCCGGTCATGGGGATGTTGCCGGGGATAACGATGAACAGGCTGGCGGATCTGGGACAGGGATTTATGGGGCTTGCGAAGGCCGGCGAGAGGGTTTCCTATTTCAGTCCCGGCAATCTGAAGGGAGGCCTGATTTCCATTGCGATCGGCGTGGTTCTCTATCTTCTGGCGGTACGCGGATGGATGATGAAGCGCGGCGGGAACAGTGTCTATATAGACAGATGGCCGAAGGTTTTGGATCTGGAGGAGTATCTCTACAGGCCGGTTCTGCTTGTCATGCTGCCGAAGGTCTGCTGCGGCGTCTGCGGCGCCCTGGATATGCTGGTGGATGCGGTGGTGGTGCTTCTGCGGAAGACAGTCTACAGGGACCACACGAAGATGAGCGAGCTGAAGGAAGGAAACTGGTTTACGTATATTCTGGGAAGCGCGATGAACAATATCTGCGGGATCATGAATTGCATCTTCTGGAAAAAGCATCCGAATAAAATAAATTATAAACACAAACTGGCGCTCGACTACTGGGGGTTACGGGAGACGATCTATATGATCACAAGGAGCCTTTCCTATGGGCTGATCCTCTTCTCCATCGGGCTTTGCGCGACGTTGATCTATCTGTTGGTGGGGGCGGTGAAATGACCGCCCTTAAACAGTGGGGAATACTTGCACTGCATATTTTTTGTAAAATATACTTGACAAAATGAAAACAATGGAATATGATAAACATGTAAGATATATTTTACGTAATGTCAGATGAGAAAGCTCAAAAGAGGTGAAAATGAAAAATCTGAGATTAAAGTCCGCGAGAGCGGCACTCGATATGTCCCAGCAACAGCTTGCGGAAGCGGTGGGTGTGTCGAGGCAGACAATAAATGCTATAGAAAAGGGGGATTATAATCCCACGATCAAACTGTGCAGGGCGATCTGCAGGGCGCTTGGAAAAACGCTGGATGATCTGTTCTGGGAGGAGGAAGAAGAAAATGAAGAAACAGAAAAATAATCTGGACGAGAGGCAGGAACTTGATGCGCTGAAAGTGGAGAGCAGAGGCTTAATGCTCATGTATCTGGGGCTGACGGCATCGATTATAATACAGATGTTTTTATACGGGCAGAATGCCCTCAGATATGTGGCGGGAGAGACGATCGTGCTGTGTATGGGGAGTATCTACAGTGTGGCGGCCAGTCTCAGAAAGGGCATATGGGACAGGAGGCTGGCGGCGTCAGCGAAATCAAATCTGGATGTCAGCTTTATTATCTCGGGACTGTTCGCGCTGCTGTTTGGTATCCTCAGCTATGTGAGGTTCGGCATGGGCAAGGTTGCGTTTGAGAGCGCGTTGATCTTTTTCGTTTCCATGTTTCTGGTGTGTTATGCGGTGTTGATGGGTATGCTGATCGTCTACAAAAGAAGACAGAAAAAGATGAATGAGGCGGAGGAAGAGGAGGAAAGATTATGAAAAAACTTCTGTTGGTCTACAATCCCGTATCCGGTATGACAAAGACAAGGCTCAGTTTGCAGAAGGCGGTGGAGTTCTATGACAGCCATGACTATCTTGTCACAGTATGTCTTGTCAGGCGGCTGGAGGATTTTGAAAAAGTTATCGATTTTAAATCCTTCGACAGGATCGTGTGCAGCGGCGGAGACGGGACTCTGAATATTACGGTCTCTTTCCTGATTCGGAAGAATCTGCCGGCACAGATCGCCTATATCCCGTCCGGTTCCACCAACGATTTTGCCTACAGTCTGGGGATTTCCGGGGACGTCGATGCGCTGCTGCAAAACACTGTGGAGGGAACCCCCAGGTGGATCGACGTGGGGCGCTTTAACACATCCAGATATTTTCTGTATGTGGCGGCCTTCGGACTTTTCACGAAGGTTTCCTATACGACCTCCCAGAAGGCGAAAAATCTGCTGGGACATGCCGCCTATATTCTGGAGGGGATCAAGAGTCTTGCCGATCTGAAGAGCTATCATATGACAGCGCAGCTGGAGGAAGAGGAGGTGGAAGGCGACTACATTCTCGGCATGGTCACAAACTCTCTGTCCATCGGCGGGTTTAAAAATATCCTGCCCGTCGATACCGCGCTGGATGACGGATTGTTTGAGATAGTGTTAGTCAGGATGCCAAAGAGCCTTGGGGCATTGAATGAGATCGTTCTTTCCCTGCTTAGTGAAAAACCGGAGGAGAACCAGCACATTTTTTACAGAAAGACTTCCAGAGCAATACTGCGGTCGGAAGAAAGGATATCCTGGGCGCTGGACGGAGAGTTCGGCGGGGAGGAGGATGTCGTGCGGATCGAGAACAGGAGGAAGCTGCTCTCGATCATATGCTGAGCTGCTTAATTGTACTGGGGAACGTTTCCATCCGGCACCGGCATCTGCACATCCGGAGAGATGGTTCCCTCCTGGGGCGGGATCTGCACATCGGGAGAGGCAGTTCCGCCCGGTACCGGAATCTGTGCATCAGGAAGCGGAGGAAGTGCGATCGCAGGCTCCTGTTCTGCAGGCGTGATACTTACCGGTACTTCTTCGCCGGAAAGATTGGTCGCATGGGGTTGTTCTGTTCCGCTTAAATGGTAGCACAAAACCGGAATCCCCTGCTCAATGTTTTCGTAGATCGTTGCGGCGACGGCGGGCGGCAGGTTGATGCAGCCGTGGGAGCCGTTCGTCTTGTAGATGGATCCGCCGAACGTGGAACGCCAGGAACTGTCATGCATGCCGACATTCCCGTTAAAGGGCATCCAGTAAGAGACCGGCGTCCGATAATTTTGTCCTTTCAGAGTAGCGTTCCGCTCTTTGTAGGTAAGGGAGTACGCGCCGTCCGGCGTAGCGTTTCCTCTGGAGGGATTCCCGGAAACAAAGTCCGATTCGATGACCAGCTCGCCGTCCTTGTAAAAAAACAGGTGTTGAGCGGTGAGATTGATCTCCACATAAGTATCGCCGTAGTCCGGATCGCCATGACTTGCCGCTTCCATGAGATAGACAGGCTCCCTGTCCGTGCTTTCGCCTCTGCCGATGATCTCCATCAGCTTATCCACTTCCGTCTCCTTGTCGAGCATCCACCCGTAATAGCCGTTTTTGATCGTGACTGTTTCGCCGTATGAAGTTTTCAATGTTTTGGAGGAGTAAGCCGTATTGTATTTTTTGGCAAGTTCTTTTATGTATTCTGCCACGGCCTCCCGGTCTATCTTTCTTCTTCCGCTCCTGCTCACGGAGATCCACCTGGAGAGCGTATCGCCATCGAGCACTTCCGTCTGATCGCCGAACTTATAAGTGACAGTCATGTCAGAATAAGACTGTACAAGAGCCAGCTGCTCCTTCAGGGCGTTGTCCTCCGCGGAAATTTCGGGTGCCCTGTAGATGCCGGCCTCCCGGAAAGAAAGGGTATTCTCCATACGGCAGACCGCGTCCGCCACAGCTTCAAAGAGCCTGTCTTCCGATATTTCATTGCCCGGTACTTCCGGAACGATCTGATAACCGATGCCGTTTTCATAGATGACAAAGGCATTTTCGGGGGAGATCCATTTGCTTTTATCCATGCAGGACAGAGAATCAATAACGGAACGAAGTTTTTCCTCATCGTAGGAGACAGAGATAGAATATTCTTTTTCGCGGAAGGCTTCGAGTCCCCAGGTAATCATGTTCTGGCCGCTCAGGATGAGCTGAAGATTGTCGTCATTTTCAACGTGCAGACCGATATCGCTGCCGGAGATAGTTTCCGTGTTCTCCCCGTCGTCCTCGATCAAAGTCAAAGTGTATGTGGAAGCGCCGGCGTTTACGGCCTCCTGCGCCTGCGCGCAGTTAAGCCCGGACACATTGATTCCGTTGACAATAGTGCCGGGGAAAAATACGTTCCGGTAGGTGGAGCCGATCAGGAGATACAGGATAATTATCGCACCGAGAGCGATACCCAGGATCAAAGGTGATTTGGAGGATGCTTTTTTCTTTTCTTTCCGCATATGTAAAATAGCCTTCCCTTGTTATGTCTATATCATTATCTTATGAAAAGTTGCTTCAATTTTTACTCCTTTTATTATAAAACAATGTATTGGAAAAAGCAAAGGCATATAATGACAAAGAGCGCCGCTCGATCACTTTCCGGATCAGGCGGCGCTCAAAGCGACTTTTACTTAAGGCGTCTCAACAACCTTCTTAAACATGGATTTGTCGATACCGCAGATCGGGCATCTCCAGTCATCGGGAATATCTGTGAAAGCTGTGCCGGGAGCGATACCGTGCTCCGGATCACCTTTCGCGGGATCATAAGTGTAACCACAGGGATTGCAAAAATATTTGTCCATAATAAAGTCTCCTTATCATTTGTTTTTATTTATAGGTTAACCAAAGTATCTCTCAAGCAGGCCCTTGAATGCTTTGCCGTGTCTTGCCTCGTCTCTTGCCATCTCATGAACGGTGTCATGAATCGCGTCGAGGTTGGCAGCTTTCGCCCTCTTAGCGAGATCAAACTTACCGGCTGTAGCGCCGTTCTCAGCTTCCACTCTCATCTCAAGATTCTTCTTTGTGGAATCTGTCACAACTTCTCCGAGCAGTTCAGCAAATTTAGCAGCGTGCTCTGCCTCTTCGTAAGCTGCTTTCTCCCAGTAGAGACCGATCTCCGGATAACCTTCTCTGTGAGCTACTCTTGCCATAGCGAGGTACATACCAACCTCGGAGCACTCGCCGTTGAAGTTGGCTCTCAGATCTTCCAGAATATCCTCGGAAACACCCTGTGCCACTCCTACAACATGCTCTGCAGCCCATGTCATCTCTCCGCTTTGAGCAGTGAACTTCTCAGCGGGAGCATTACACTGAGGACATTTCTCAGGAGCCTGATCTCCCTCATGAACGTAACCGCATACCTGACATACAAATTTCATTGTTTTTCTCCTTTTCTCTTTTATGATATATTATTGTTTATTCAAACCGGGAAAATCCCCGATTGTAACCACTTTTCTATCAGGCCTCCGCCCTTTTGCAGCAGTTGCCGCATACCCCGTAAAAATAAGTGATATGCCCCGCGATCTGTCCGTCGAAATTGACGCCCGCTATGTCTTTTATAGTGTCGATATTCTGCATCTGCAGATCGATCACGCTGCCGCATTCCTTACAGATAAAATGATAATGCGGAAAAGTTTTCGCGTCGAAATGATCCACGCCGTCCCCCACGTTCAGCTTTTGAATCTCGCCGAGATCCGTCAAAAGCTGAAGGTTCCGATAGACGGTGCCGAGGCTTATATTCGGAAAAGTCTCCCGGACTTCCATATAGACCATATCTGCGGTCGGATGGTCTTCTCTGTTTATAAGGCAGTCCTTGATCACTTCCCGCTGCCGGCTGTATTTCAGTGCCATGTCATCTCCTTGTATAAAAATAGGAATCATTACTATTTTAATATAACATAATTTTTTACCTTGTCAACACTCTGTACTCATTTTTATATTTTTTTAAGAAGATTATTCTTCTCTTTTTACAAAAAAAAGGCGGGAATGTGCTATACTATTTACAAAATTCGGGGAAACGGTAACTATGAAATTAAAGACGAGGTTATTAATTGCATTTCTGGTCATGATATTTGTTCCGATGATCCTGACATGCGTTGCGTTCTGGCTGATCGGTACATCGATCAGAGGGCAGCAGATACAGTTTTCGATGGATCCAGAGGCATTTCTCTATTTCAGGGATCTGATCGCGCCGGATTTTCTCATTTCCATGGCGATAGCCATTGCGATCATTCTCATATTTACGGCGTTGATCCTGAGTTTTTGGATCTATTCCAGCGTGTTTAATCCGGTGCAGGAACTGAATATAGCCATGAAAAATATAGCGGAAGGCAATCTGGAGTATCAGGTGCCCCCGCCGGAGCATAGACAGAAGGGCGAGATGGCGGAACTTGCGATCAACTATGAGGATATGCGCCTCCGATTGAAGGAGTCCACGGAGGAAAAACTCCAGCGCGAAAACCAGAATAAGGAGCTGATCACAAATATTTCCCATGACCTGAAAACGCCGATCACTGCGATCAAAGGCTATGTGGAGGGAATCATGGACGGCATCGCCAACACGCCGGAGAAGATGGACAAATATATCCGGACGATATACAATAAGGCCAATGACATGGATCGTCTGATCAACGAACTGTCCCTCTACTCCGGGATTGATTCCAACCGGATCCCCTACAACTTTCATCGGCTGAATGTGGCGGATTATTTTCAGGATTGTCTGGAGGAAGTGGGCCTGGATCTGGAGTCGGAAGATATTGAGTTGAGTTATTCTAATCTGGTGTCGCCGGAAGTGATGGTGATAGCCGATCCGGAACAGCTGAAACGGGTGATCAACAACATCATCAGCAACAGCGTAAAGTATCAGGATAAAAAGCCGGGCAGTATCGATATCCGTATTCTGGATGAGATAGATTCCATCCGCATTGAGATAGAGGACAACGGCAGAGGCATCGCGCAGAGGGATCTGCCCAAGATATTTGAAAGATTTTACCGTACGGACGCTTCCCGCAACTCCACGAAGGGCGGCAGCGGTATCGGGCTCTCCATCGTAAAGAAAATCGTGGAAGATCATGGCGGTTATATCTGGGCCACCAGCAGAGAGGGAGAGGGAACCTGTATGCATATTGTGCTCAGGAAATATGAGGAAGTAAAACAGGACGTGAATAGTGTTGACATAGATGAGACTGCGCCGGAAAACGGACGAAAAAGAAATCAGAGCAAATAATTGGAAAGGCAGGGCATGTTATGAGCAGAATACTGATTATTGAAGATGAAGAATCCATCGCGGATCTGGAGAAGGATTATCTGGAACTGAGTGATTTTCAGGTGCATATCGAAAACAGCGGGGATAAAGGACTGGAAGCGGCATTGGAGGAAGACTTTGATCTGGTCATTTTGGATTTGATGCTGCCGGGCATGGATGGATTTGACGTCTGCAAGAGGATCCGCGAGAAAAAAAATATTCCTATCCTGATGGTGTCGGCCAAAAAGGATGATATCGATAAGATCAGAGGGCTTGGTCTGGGGGCGGATGATTACATGACGAAGCCGTTCAGCCCCAGTGAGCTTGTGGCCCGCGTGAAAGCGCATATGGCGCGGTATGACAGACTGGTGGGCTCCGCCCAGAAGACCAACGATATCGTGGAGATCCGTGGAATCAAGATCGACAAAACCGCCCGCCGGGTCTGGATAGACGGGGAGGAGAAGACTTTTACCACAAAGGAATTTGACCTGCTCACCTTCCTCGCGGAGAACCCCAATCATGTCTACACAAAGGAAGAACTGTTCCGCGAGATATGGGATATGGACTCCATCGGCGATATCGCTACTGTGACGGTCCATATCAAGAAGATCCGCGAAAAGATAGAGTTCGATACCTCGAAACCGCAGTATATTGAGACGATCTGGGGGGTTGGGTATCGGTTTAAGGTATGACGGTATATCATAATCTATCCATTTTCTGTGCCATATCGGCTGCGGTATTGGCGGAGAGTACTGCCGGTGATTTTTTTAAACTGTGCGCCGAGATGGCTCTGGGAGGAAAAACCCAGATAAGTTGCTATTTCGATATAGGAGTAGTCTGAATAGGTGAGCAGATTTTTTGCACGCTCAATTTTTTCATGGAGAATATATCGGGATAAAGTGATACCCTCATATTTTCGGAACAGTTCGGACAGATAATTGGCATTGATATCCAAAGCCGTGGCAAGGGACTGGACGGTCAATTTATCATGCAGATGAGAATAAATATAGTTTTTACATCGCCGGATATGAGGATTCTTTTCTTTTACCGGCTTTCCTTTTTGCTGCTCTTTCAGTTCATGGACCATGGCGGTATAGTGAAATTCCGCATCCCGGGCGAGCTGCATGGCGGACGTGGGATTACGGCACTCCTCGATTTTCTGGATATAGCTGTCCGAGAAAGAGTAGGCGATTTCGTGGGAGAGCCCGCCGCGGATGGCGGAGCGGCTTGCCAGCGTGATCAGCACGATGGCGTGGTTTTTTGCCTGCCGCAGAGGATCTTTGGCAAGGGTGCCGATGGAACCGATGTAATCTTCTGCAAGACTCTCGCGGAGTTCTGCGATATTGCCGTTTTCAATACTTTTCTGCTCCCGGAATTCCTGGTCGTAGGGATTGTGGGGCTGATCTGTCTCGTTTCTTTCAAAAGTCATTTCCGTATAGGCTTTTCGTATATTCTGGGTCATGGCGGATTCCAGACAGTTTTCCTGAATAATATCTGTTTCACCCTCCGGCTTTTCTTCCCGCAGATGATATAGTAACAGCAGAATACGTACATAGTCTGACAGCTCGCATTCATACAGAGGAATGCGGGCTGTTTCCGGCCTGGGCAGATCGCAAAGGCGATGATTCAGATGAACAGTATCCTGCAAAATATTTGGGCCGATCATATAGAAATCATTTTGAAAAGGAACAATGCTGTAAATCATATTTCCATCCACGGATACGATCCGGGGAAGCGGCGTGGAGGATTCTGTGATAAGCGGTTTTATCAGATATTCCGGCTGCAGCGCAGAAATCGAAAAATCTTTGCGGGCACAGCAGGAAGAGACCAGGCCACAGCTGCCGTCATATCTGCAGATGCATGTGTGCAGATAATGGGAGATGTAATTCATCAGAGACATTTCGTTCATGGTGATTTTCATTTTCGGATTCCTCCGGTGTATAACCTGTTGTTTTTACCAACATCATAACACATAATCTGTGAAATATGTTAAGAAACAGTGATTTTTGATATAGAATACTCAGTTTTCTTCATACAATGTACAGGTAAATAAGAGAAAACGGACGTTTTAGGAAAAACAATGATAAGAAGGAGACAAAGGAATGAAAGTAAAAGGAGTGAATCTGGGGAACTGGCTTGTGCTGGAAAAATGGATGAGTCCGGCTCTGTTTGAAGGGACGACGGCAGAAGATGAATATTATTTGCCTGCCCAGCTGTCGCCGGAAGTTTACGAGGCGCGTATCAAAATACACCGGAGTGAATATATCACGGAGCGCGATTTTGCGACGATAAAGAGGATCGGACTGAATACTGTCCGCATTCCGGTGCCGTACTTTATTTTTGGTGACAGACCGCCATTTATCGGGTGTATCGAGGAGCTGGATAAAGCCTTTGCCTGGGCGGAAAAATATGGTATTCAGGTGCTCATAGACTTACATACGGCACCTTTCAGTCAGAATGGATTTGACAACGGTGGGATATGTGGTGTATGCAGGTGGAGTCAAAAGCCGGAGGAAGTGGAATTTGTACTGAATGTGCTGGAGAAACTTGCAAAACGATATGGTAAACGCAGGGGATTGTTTGGCATCACGCCGATCAATGAGCCGATCACGGAACCGATGTGGTCCATGATGGATGTGCCGAACCGCTACAAACCTGTAGATAAAGAACTGGCGGCAGGCAGCGCTCCCAATACACTTGAATTTCTGAGAAAGTTCTATCAGGACGCCTATGACCGGATCCGTCCGAATATAGAGGGAGATAAATATGTGGTATTCCATGATGCGTTTCAGATCCATGCATGGAAAGAGTTTATCACACAGCCAGGATTTAAAAATGTCATGCTGGATACGCATCAGTATCTGATGGTGGCGGAGGCAATGGGCTGTGAGCAGACACTGAACGGATATATAAAATATATTCAGGAGGAATATGCAAAAGATATTGCAGCGATACAGAAATATGTTCCCATTGTCTGCGGAGAGTGGTGCCTGTTCAATTCCTACGCGGTGGGAGTGGATACAAAGGGCGGCCAGACCGTGCTGAATGGAATGGACTTTGATGAAAAGGAACAGGTGATGGACGAGGAGACAAAAAAACATCTTTACGCGCAGCTCGCCAACGCACAACTTGCGGCATGGGATCGGGGTACCGGATATTTCTACTGGAGCTATAAGTTGCTGCTCGACACAGTGAATGAGAAAAATTGGGCAGGATGGGATTGCTGGGATCTGGCTAAGAGCGTAGATCTGGGATGGTTTCCGGCGACAGTATAAAAATTAAGGAGAAAAGAAAAAATGAGTGATCAGACAAAAAAATTGGATCCCAATGAAAAGTTATCTTTTCTGGAGCGTATTGCCTACGGTCTGGGGGATTATTCGGGGAATTTGGTGTATTCGGCAATATCGGCATTTCTGCTGGTATATTATACAAATGTGCTGGGGGTTGCAGCGGCGACGGCAGCTTCCATTATGGCAATATCAAAGATTTTTGACGGTGTATCGGATCTGATTATGGGACGCATCGTTGATAAGACAAAGAGCAAATGGGGAAAAGCGCGCCCCTGGATCTTCAGAATGTGCTTTCCGCTGGCGGTGTGTACCGTGCTGATGTTTTCCGTGCCAGCAAGCCTTGCCGGTTCTGCGCAGGTGGCGTATATGTTTCTTACCTACAATTTGGTTTCCACTATTTTTTACACCGGCCTCAATGTTCCCTATGCGACACTGCAGGGGCTGATGACGACAAACCAGTATGAGCGGGGACTGCTCGGCAATTTCCGTATGCTGCTTGCCACCGCCGGTACGATGACGATAAACACGGTTGTGTTGAAGCTGTGTGCCTTTTTCGGCAGCGGAGATCAGTATAGCCAGAAAGGCTGGACGTTGACTTTTGTGGTATTGATGATCGTGTTCGTATTCCTAAACCTGGTTACGTTCTTTTTCTGCAAAGAGCGTGTGGTGGAGAACAGCGCGGAAGGGCAGGAGAATGCAAAAGAGCCTTCACTGATTGAGTGCCTGAAGAGTCTTGTTGTCAACAAGTACTGGCTGATCATGGTGGTATTTTTATTCAGTCTGTACTTTATGATGTCAACCTTTTTCGGGGGGGCAGCTTATTACGCACAGTATGTGCTGGGGGATGTGAATCTTTATGCGACGATCTCCAACCCGCTGTCCACAGCGCAGATCGTGATGATGTTTGCGACACCATTTATTATGAAAAAGATCGGAAAACGCTATACGGCGATGATGGGTATGGCGGTGGCGGCGATAGCCTTTGTGCTGACATCTCTTGCCGGGACAAACGTGACAATGGTCATCGCATGTAATATACTGAAGGGGGCAGCATTCGGATGCGGAGCAGCAACCATGTTCGGTCTGCTGCAGGACTCTATTACATACGGCTCCTGGCTTACCGGCGTGCAGGCGATGGGTATGGGAAATGCGGCGTCCTCCTTCTGTATGAAAGTAGGATCCGGTATCGGAACAGCGGCTCTGGGCTGGATTCTGACGGCGGGCAGCTTTGACACAAATCCCACCGGTGAGGCAGCGCTTGCAGCTATTAAAACGGGCTATATATGGGTTCCGGTGATCACCTGTGTCATCGGTGTCGTATGTATGCTGCTGTTTGATCTGGATAAGTATTATGAGAATGCTGTGAAGGATCTGGAGGCAGGAAGATGGAAGGGAAGTAACTAAAGTATATTATTAGGAGAGACTGCTATGAAGGATTTATTGTTCGGAGCGGCATATTATCCGGAGTATATGCCTTATGACAGACTGGAAAAAGACATGGAGATGATGAAGAAAGCGGGAATGAATACGCTGCGAATCGCGGAATCCACCTGGAGCAGTCTGGAACCCGAGGATGGAAAATTTGATTTTTCCTGTATTGACAGAGTTTTGGAGGCGGCGAAGAGGGAGGGAATGTCCGTGATCATAGGGACACCGACCTACGCGCTGCCCCCATGGCTTGTGAAAAAAGAGCCGGGAATCATGGTGGAGCGGAAATACGGACGGGCGCTTTACGGAGCGAGACAGCTTATGGATATTGTACACCCTGTATTCCGGTTTCACGCGGAGCGTATGATTCGGAAACTTGCCGCTCATACGGCGGGCCATAAGGCGGTTATTGGATTTCAGATAGACAATGAAACGAAACATTACGGAAATTACGGCAGGTATGCACAGAAGCTGTTTGCGAAATATCTGCGGGAAAAGTTTGTGACAACAGACGCCCTCAATCGGGCGTTCTGTCTGAATTATTGGAGCAATGCGGTTCACAGCTGGGAGGAGTTTCCTGATATCAGAGGGTGCTGTAATGCGGGGCTCGCATGTTATTATGAAACTTTTCTGCGCAGTCTTGTCGCAGAGTACCTGAAATGGCAGGCCGGGCTTGTGGGGGAATATAAGAAAGAGGATCAGTTTATCACCCACAATTTTGATTTTGAGTGGAAAAAATTCGGGGCGGATATTGCTCAGGATGGATATTCGTATGGAATCCAGCCGGATATAAATCATGCGGAAGCCTCTGCGGTGGTGAGCATGGCCGGAACAGATATCTACCATCCGACACAGGATGAGCTGACAGGCGCGGAGATCGCCTTCGGCGGAGACGAGATCCGCTGTCTGAAACAGAATAATTATCTGGTGCTGGAAACGCAGGCGCAGGGATTTAAAAACTGGACGCCTTATCCGGGACAGCTGCGGCTTCATGCCTACAGTCATCTGGCCGCCGGAGCAAACGGCCTGCTGTACTGGAACTGGCATTCCATCCATAACGGATATGAAGCATACTGGATGGGACTGCTGGGACATGATCTGGAAGAAAATGAGACTTACCGCGAAGCCTGTCTGATCGGCGAGGAATGGCAGAGTATTGGAAAACGACTCTGTCATATGAAAAAGGAAAACAGGGTGGCTGTCGTGGTGGACAATAGTTCGCTGGATGCACTGAAATGGTATCCGGTGGATAGAGATCTGAGTTATAATGATATTGTGCGCTGGGTATATGACAGCTTATATGAGTTGAATATAGAATGCGATATTGTGGATGTGAATGCGCTTGCGCCGGAGCGGTATCGGATGATCGTGACGCCTGCCCTCTACAGCGTTTCAAAAGAGACAGTGGAGGCGTTGGAAAAGTTTGTGCGGCAGGGAGGTGTGCTTGTCAGCACTTTCAGAAGTTTTGTGGCGGACAGGAATCTGAGTATCTATCCGGAGAGAAAGCCTTATGGGCTTTCGGAATGTTTTGGCATGATGTACCGGCAGTTCACGGAGCCAGGCCGGGCCTCGGTGGAGGGAAAGAAAGTCCGATATTTCGCGGAGCTGCTGCAGGCGCAGAAAGCGGAGACACTGGCGTCTTATGAGCATAGATACTGGGGAAATTACAGCGCCGTGACAAAAAACAGATATGGGGAAGGTTTTGCATATTATGTGGGGACCTGTCTGGAAAAAGAGCAGTTAAAGAAATATGTGCTTTTGGCGGCGGCGGATGCGGGAGTTGAGGTGCCGGAGGAGAGATGGCCGGTTATCATAAAAAACGGTACTGTCAATGACAGAAAGCTTCATTATTTTTTGCATTACAGCGAGACGTACCGGGAGACCGTCTGCCCCTACGAAAAGGCAACGGAACTTTTTTCGGGAAAAATCTACCGAAAGGGGGAGAATATCCCGCTGAAGGACTGGGATGTAAAAATATTGGAGGAAAAAGAAAGGGAGTAATATTATGATCACAAATCCGATATTGCCGGGATTTAACCCGGATCCCTGTATTTGCAGAAAAGGAGAGGACTATTATCTGGCGGTGTCCACTTTTGAATGGCTGCCGGGTATTCCGATCTATCATTCAAAAGATCTGAAAAACTGGGAGATATACAGTCATGTGTTCTCGGAGGGACACAGCATTGATCTGCGCAGACTTCCCTCCGCAAAAGGGATCTGGGCCCCCTGCCTGACTTATTGTGAGGAAGAGGATCTGTTTTATGTTGTCTACGGCGTGATGAATTCCATGAACGCAAGGTATTTTGATGTGGACAATTACCTGATTACGGCGAAAGATCTGCGGGGACCGTGGAGCGATCCGGTCTACCTGCATTCCGCCGGGTTTGATGCCTCTTTGCTTCATGACAGAGACGGAAGGAAGTATGTGGTTTCTCTTGACTGGGAAACAAGAGCGGGATATGAGAAGCCGGGCGTGATCTGCCTGGCGGAGTACGATCCGGAAAAGAAAGAGATTATCGGCTACCCGAAACGGATCTGGAAAGGCGGCACGGACAGAGGCTGTATCGAAGCGCCGCATTTGTACCGCAGAGGAGATTATTATTATATTATGTGCGCGGAAGGAGGCACCGGCTATAATCATTGTGTAACGATGGGACGCGCGGAAAATATCTGGGGACCCTATGAGAGAGATCCGGAAAATCCTATCCTCACATCTGCGCCGGGAGATTCGAATGAACGTCGGGACCCGGATCATCTGAAACCAAAATACTATAATCCAGATTGTGAACTGCAGAAGGCGGGACACGGGAGTGTGATCGACACCGGGAACGGAGAGACATGGATGGTGTACCTCTGCGCGAGACCTTTTGTTCCGGAATTGTGCTGCACGATGGGGAGGGAGACAGCGATTCAGCGGATGAGATGGACGGAGGAGGGCTGGCTTCGCACCATAGACGGTTGCAATCTGGCGAGACGGGAAGCGGGCGAAAGTGATCTGCCGGAATACCCGATGAAGAAGATTCCTTCTTTTGACGATTTTGACAGTCCGGAGATCGGGAACTGGTATTATGCGCCGCGGATCCTGCCGCAGACTTTTGTGGATCTGAAAGCGAGACCCGGCTACGCCAGGATCAGAGGACAGGAATCCCGGACTTCACTAAACCAGGTCAGTATTCTGGCGAGGAAGCTGACATCCGTCCACGCGAGGATCACAACAAAAATGGAGTTTGTGCCTGAGGTGCATCAGCACAGCGCAGGGCTGATCATGTATTATGACAACATGAATTACATCAATCTGCGGAAATACTACAGCGAAACTTTAGGGCGGAGCGCCATCTCGGTAATTCACCTGGAAAACGGAGAAAAGACGGAATTTCTGAATACCCGAACCCCGGTGGAGGACTGTCCGATCTATTTCCGGCTGACGATCCAGGGCAGGGAATCGGTTTTTTCCTGGAGCTATGACGGAGAAAATTATCAGAGGATCGGCAGAGTATTCAACACATCCAAATTCTCGGACGAGTACTGCAAATACGGTGAGTTCACCGGAACGATGGTGGGGATCACCTGTGCGGATAAGATGAAACGGCAGCATTACGCGGATTTTGACTTTTTTGAGTATGAGGAGGATTTTTAGGGACAATTATCCTAATCATTCGGCCTCTGATAAAACCGCCCCGTAAGCTGCTGCGTATTCATCGTATTGATAAAGGCGCCTGGATCAATCTGCCGGATCTTCTTTGTAATCGTTTTGATCTCATCCCGCCCCACGACGGAGTACAGCATATTGCACTCCTGCTTTTTGTAACAGCCGATCCCCTTGAAGAGAGTGGCGTCATGGTTCGTGTCTCTCCGGATCTCCTGATAGATTTCGTCCGGTCTGGAGGTGATGATGAGCAGAGTCTGCTTCTGGTATCGCTTGTATAAAAGATGCAGGACCTGGGTGGAGGTAAACTGAAATATGATGGAATACAGCGCCTCATTCCAGCCGAACAGATACCCGGCGATCAGAAGGATGATGCAGTTTCCGGCAAAGATATAGTTCCATGTCTCTATACCAAACTTTTCCGAAAAGAAAATGGCGATAAAATCGGTTCCGCCGCTGGTGGCGTTGGCGTACAGGCACAGGGAGATGGCACAGGCGTTTAAAATGCCGCCGAATACTGCCACCAGCAGAATATCGTCCGTCATCTGGAAGCCGGAGAGAATATCTGTAAAAACGCCCGTCAGAACGATCATCAGGCAGGAATATCCGGTGAATTTTCTGCCGATATACTTAAAACTGATAAAGACCGGGACAGCGTTTAAGGAAAAATTGATCAGGGAATAGGAGAGATCAAGATTCCAGAAATGTCTGGCTATCTGCTGGATCAGCAGTGTGAGGCCGCTGAAGCCGCCCGGGAGAAGATCCCCCGCCCGGACAAAACTTTTGATATTCATGGCCATCAAAAAAGCGGCGACAATAATGAATACGGTCCTTTTTGTATCGTCTAAAACTTTATTTTTTTTCATAGTGATTTATGCCTTCTTTCTGTAGTCCCTTTGTATACCGGAGTATCTTCCTATTTATCTTATTATTTTTCCGCGTTATCGCCCCTGATGCCATGCCAGACGAACGCTGGCAGGGTGGTAATCTCCCGTAAGCCAGTCCACATCGTTTGTGATCCAGTCCATGATCTCCAGCTGCCTGGTCTCCCAGGAGACGGTCGCCATATGGGCTTCGGGAGTTTCCTCCACTTCCATGGAAGTATCGATCTCATCATAACCGAAGATATATCCGCCTGCGCTCCAGATGCTGAAATTGCTGTCCGGGCCGGGATCGGGAACGCCGCCCCTTTTTTCGACAAGTACATCATGGCGGGCTTTGTATTCCTCCTCGCATCCGGGCTTTAATTTTGTCATAAACATTCTGTGGCGTATCAGTTCTTTATTCTCTCTCACGATGCCGAAATTATGATACATCAGACGCATATTCTGTCCGGGCGTGGAGATCCAGGTGAAAGTATCCTCCATTTTAGCGAGCAGTGAACCGATCTGCTCAACGGCTTTCGCGTACAGGTCTTTTTTTTCAGCTGTCTCGCAATAGCCGAAAATCAGGGAAGAACAGTTCCAGATACTGAAATTGCGCACTTCGTTCTGATCCAGAAATGCGACAAGTTCCGGCCAGATCTCCCCGAGATTTTTGCGGTAGAGATTCATCTGGCCTTTTTTAATTTCCATGGCGAAGCTGTGACGTTCCATAAAATATCCTCCTGATATTGTGTGAGTGTAAACAGCATTTATTCGCGTCCATTATAGCATATAAAACCATAAATATCCTGAAAAATTTACAATGAAAATAAAAAGATTTGTGGAGAGCAAAATGATAATCAGTTTCGGCATATTGCCCTTTTATCAGAATTATTATAAGATAATACAAAAGACACTATACAATTAACGGACTGATAACAGTACAACGAGGACAGAAATGTATACAATACTGATCGTGGACGATGAGCGGAATGAGCGGGACGGCATAGAAAAACTGATCAAAAGATACCAGTACGATCTGCGCGTTTTACAGGCGGCGAACGGCGAAGAAGCTTTGAAAATTTTTGAGGATCAGGAGATCGATATATTGCTCACAGACATAAAAATGCCCTTTATGACAGGAATGGAACTGATCGAGCAGGTACATAAGGGGGGCTGGGAACCTGTATGCATTATCTACAGCGCCTACGGAGAGTTTGAGTATGCCCAGAATGCGATTATGCTGGGGGTACTCCAGTATCTTCTGAAACCGATCCGACTTGAGGAATTTCAGAAACTGTTTCGGAAAGTATTTAAGGTATGCGATGAGAGAAAGCGCGTAGAACAGGAAAATATCCAGATAAGAAAAAGACAGGAGCAGTCTGCGAGGGAGAAGGCGGGCAGGGAGATCATTCGCTATCTGGAATCCGAGACGGAAGATGAGGGCGGCGCCTTTATAGAAATTTTTGCGGGAAATGAAGTGTTCCCGGTGATACTTTCCAACAACCTGTACCTGTTTTCCAGACATTGGGACGAGTATTTCCATAAAATAAAAGAATTGTTTACGGAGAATGTCCTCGCGATAAGCAGGGACGATGCGCAGGTGCTTCTATTGATCCCTTCCACAGGAAAATTTCAGAAAAAGGAGATCCATGCGGCATGTCAGAGTCTGATTGAGATCTCGCGCGACAGATACCAGTCGGATCTCTTTATTATTGTCGGGCAGCAGTGCGCCGATGCAAAACAGTTAAGAGCCGAATATGAGAAGATGAAAGATCAGGTTGACTATCAGTTTTTTATTTCCGGGAGCAGATGCTTGACAGATGATCAGGGAGCCTTTCTGAAAAAGGAAAAGGATATGCTGCCAGTCTATTTCAAAAAGATCCTCACCTGCGTGAAACTGAAAGATTTTCAGGCGATGCGGGAGGAATTCGGAAAGGCTTTTGAGTATGTGGAGGAGAATGTGGGATTCAGCTCCATCTACATAAAATATAATTTTTCCGAGATCATCAAAAAGTGTTATGAATGCCTCGGAAAAGAAAACAGGATGATGAAGAGTCTTGAGAATATTTATGAAGCCCGAACGCTGGAAAAGATCAAAGAGATCGTGGAAGAGATCATACAGGAATTTACCGGGGAGGAAAAGGAATCCGGATCGGAAAACAGGGTGGTGGGACTGACAATAGACATGATCAGACGGGAGTATGGAAACAGCACGCTTTCGGTGGCGCTGCTTGCGGAGAAGCTGGGGATATCGGCGGCCTATCTCAGTTCCCTGTTCAAGCTGGAAACGGGGGAGAATCTCGCCAAATATATATCCAGATACCGGATGGAAAAGGCAAAAGAGTTTTTGGATACAACCAATTTAAAAATAGGGGATATTGCGGAGCGTGTCGGATATTTTAACGTCTCTTATTTTATTTCACTGTTTCATATAAATGTGGGCTGCAGTCCCGCGAAGTACCGGGAGAAGATAAAAGAAAATGAACAGAGAGAAGAAATCCTTTGAGAGACAGCTGAAAAAGAGTTTTGTGCTGATCATCATGATACCGGTACTCCTTTTGGGAACGTTTATCCTGTTTTCTTCTTTCAGATATGTGCAGAAGGAGAGGCTGGTGGAGCTGAACAACCGTATAGACCAGAATGAGATCGATCTGGAAAACAGGATGGAACAGAGCAAGAAATCTCTTGTCTATGCGGTCAGCAATTATACACTGCAGGATTTTCTGGAAATCGATACCGGAAATTTTATGAAATTGAATGAAGCTTCCAAAAATGTGAGTCCGTTGCTGTATAATACGGTACTCTCCAATCAATATTACAGGAAACTGAGGATCTATACGGATAAAAATTATACGATGATGGACGACCTGCTCCGCTCCTCGGAGGAAGTACAGGGGGAAGCGTGGTATGCTGAGACCGGAGAGACGGACGAAATAGGATGGTGGTTTCAGGGAGAGGAACTATTTATTACGAAACGGATCAGAACATCCTATCCGGTAAAAACGTTGGGGGTTATGAAAGTGGATCTGGATACGGATCTCTTTCGGGAGAGCTTCGGCGTTTTGGAAAAGGTGCCGTTATATGTCCGGATATTGGATCAGAACGGGACTGTCTATGAATATGGAAATGCAGAATACGCTCAGACAGCCGGGTTTGTCAGGACAGATCCGCTTGGAGATTCCGGGTGGAATATCCGGTATACGGTGGACAAAAGCTATTTCCATCAGGAGGTTGCAGGACTGTTGCTGCCGATGTTGATCATCGCGGCGGTGCTCTGTATCGTCTGGATCTCCATACGCATGATCTCCAAAGTATTGTTGAGGGATATTGTTACTTTAGTACAGGAAGTAAATGAGATCCAGAGAGGGAACCTTGATGTGGAGATCAGGGAATCTGAGATAGAGGATGTGGATATTCTGGCGAGAAGTTTACAGAGCATGATGAATCGGATCAAACAGCTGATACGGCAGGTATATGTAAAAGAGATCGAACGCCAGCATATGGAGCTGGATCTGTTGCAGGCAAAGATCAATCCGCATTTTCTGTATAATAATCTGTCGGCAATCAACTGGCTGGCGCTTGACTGTGGCCAGGACAGGATATATGAGATCACCACAGAGATGGCCGCTTTTTATAGAACGGCGTTAAATAAAGGAAAAAATATTGATAAACTTTCCGTGGAGATCATGAATATCCGAGCCTATGTCAGACTGCTTTCGATAGCGCATGAAGAGTCCTTTGATGTGGAATATCAGATAGATGAGAAACTGCTGGAATACAAAATTCCGATCTTTATCTTACAGCCACTGGTGGAGAACGCGATGGAGCATGGGATCGATGAACTGCGGAATCGGAGGGGTTTTCTCAGGATCTCGGTTTATAAGGCAGATGAAAAATATATGGAGCTCTCTGTGTATGACAATGGGATGTCGCTGTATGAAAAGACAGGAGGAGGGGTAATGCCCGTTACAGATTACGGGTATGGAACGGGAAACGTGCATAAGCGGATACAGATTTTGTGTGGAGAGGATTGTGGCCTTACCATATCTGCGAATGAGACGGGCACGACTGCTGTCGTGAGACTGAAAGAAGTCAGAGCGGTAGAGATGCTGTCAGAAAAGGAATCCTGAGGGGGTTCTTTTTTTGAGTTAAAAAATCCGATATTTATATAAAAATTTTTGGATAGAATTTGAAATATACCGTATTTAAAATAAAGATATCACTAAAAAACATATGGAAAAGGAGAAGACTATGAAAAAGAAAATCGTGAGTTTGTTGACGGCAGCAATCGTAACGGCATCCCTGATCGTGGGATGCGGCAATACAGCACAGGATTCGACAGGCGGGGAGACGGCGTCCGCCTCTGAGACGGACGCGGCGGGGGAAACCGCTCCTGCGGAAAGCGAGAGTGAAGGATGGGGCGATGCGCAGAAAGTGACTTTCGCGTGCTGGTATGATGAAGACGATATGGTTCCCATTATCGCGGCCATCAACGAGAAGCTGGGCGGGGAGTATGTAGTGGAATATACCTACATAGCGAGAAACGATTATAACAATGTGCTGGGAACGCAGCTGGCGGCAGGGGAAGGGCCGGACATCGTTGCGGATGGCACGAACTTCCCGGCGAGAATAAAGGCGGGAAATGTAAAGGAGATAACAGGGGCGGCTTACCTGAAGGGCATCAATGAAGCGGGATTTGCGCTCTGCAAGGATGGAGACAAAATATACGGCATTCCCTCCTACGGCTGGTTTTCCGGCGTGTGGTACAACAAAGACATCTTTGAGCAGAATAAGGTTGCCGTACCGACAACTTTTGATGAACTGGTAGCAGCCTGCGATGCGTTGTCCGCAAACGGCGTGCAGCCGATGGGCTTTGGACTTGCTGACGGCGATACCGGCGTGCATTCTCTGCTGGGGTATATCGAGAACAATTTTTATGAGGCTTCCGAGGAGGGAAAGAGCTTTGACGAGGAGTTCGCAAAAGGCTTAAAGACAATGGACGGCACATTAAACCAGTATGTGAAAGAGTGGAGCGTGTTGGTCGAGAAAGGCTACATCAACGACACCATGGTGGGTATTTCCAATGAGCAGGCGTTGAGCGACTTTATTGCGGGTAAAACGGCGATCTTCAACGGCGGCCCTTGGCAGTATTCCAATCTCCAGGATGCGGGAATGAATTTCGGCATGATTCCAAATCTTGGAAGTTCCACAGAGAATCAGTACTTAAACGGCGGCCCTGCAGTAAACTTTGGCATCAATGTGAACACCAAAAACGAGAGCGGTGCGGAAAAGCTTATGGAAGCGCTTGCCTCTGTCGAAGTGCAGCAGGCTTTCGTAGACGCAAATGTGGGCGGTTTCAGCTATAAGGAAGGCGTAAAGGTAGATATTCCGGATGAATATGAGGCGGTAAAGGATATTCTGGAAAACGGCAACGTTGCCTGCTGCTGGGACAGATGGAGCGTCAATATGCCGTCACAGTCCCTGTTCGACGAGGCGGTATCACAGATGCAGGGTCTTGCCGCAGGAAGCATCACGCCGGATGATTTTGTGAAGGCGCTGGATGCAAAGGCTGAGTCCATCAGATACGAATAAGACAGAAAATAAGAAGTTGAAAAGACAGGAATGATTCATAAGGGGCTGCCGGAAACAGCCCCTTATGTAAAATCAGAGATCAGAGGGGAACAGGTTATGCAGAAAAAGACGAAACTGAAAAATGAACTTCCGTATATATTGATGGTCATACCTGCATTGGCTATATTTATCACATTTTTTATTTTGCCGCTCATCTATACTTTTAAATATAGTTTTTACAACTGGACCAGCTATTCGCCGGATATTGTTTTTAAGGGACTGGAAAATTATAAGAAATTACTGGCGGACAGGACAGTGGTGGTAGGAATCAAAAATTCACTGATCTATGCCATTGTAAACGTACTGCTGCAGAATATTATCGCGCTGCCGGTGGCGGTAGTATTAAACACAAAATTCCGCGGGCGAAATATATACAGAGCGGTCTTCTTCTGCCCGGCGGTTCTGAGCACGCTGGTAGTGGGCTATCTCTGGAAATTTCTGCTGTCCGCCAGCGATTACGGATTTGTGAACCAGTGTCTGGGGAGGCTTGGAGTGGAACCGGTCAACTTTCTGGGAAACGGGGAGATCGCGCTTGCGGCGATCATCCTGACGCAGGTCTGGCAGTGGTTCGGCTGGGCGATGGTCATTTATCTCGGAAATCTTCAGAGTATAAGCGACGATTTGTATGAGGCGGCATCCATCGACGGTGCGGGGATATTTGACAAATTCTGGCATATCACGATCCCCGGACTGGCGCCGGCGATCAAGATCAATCTGGTGACGGGAATGATATCGGGATTGAAGGTATTTGATATTGTCATGTCTCTGACAAACGGTGGTCCGGCGCACCAGACGGAGACGATTCTGACATTGATGTTCCAGAAATT
The DNA here is from genome assembly GCA_947643595.1 of uncultured bacterium. Lineage (GTDB taxonomy): Bacteria > Bacillota > Clostridia > Lachnospirales > Lachnospiraceae > 1XD8-76. Next base: position 33,720 of record CANRWP010000010.1, read on the forward strand.
TTCGGAGGGAAATTATGGCTATGCCTCTTCCTTCGGCATTGCGTTTCTGGCGATCAGTATGCTGCTTGCATGTATTTTATTAGGCTCTTTCAATAAATGGGAAAGGAGGCTCGGACAATGAAAAAGAAGACGGTGTTTGTGACTGGTCTGAAATATGTTTTTCTGTCGCTGCTTGCGCTGGTTGTACTGATTCCGATCTATTATCTGGTCGTAACGACATTCAAGAGTTCTACGGAGGCGGCGGTTGCCCCGATGGCATTGCCCTCCTCATGGGATTTCAGCGGTTATGTGGATGCGTTTCAGGCGATGCAGTATCCGCAGGCGTTTAAGAATACATTTCTTATTACCTTCATCTCGGTGGCCGGGCTGATTCTGGTGTCGTCCATGTGCGGGTATGTGCTGAACAGAAGAGAAAAATTCAAAATTACAAAGGTGATCTTTCTTTTGATTTTATCTGGGATCATGTTTCCCTATCAGATGTCCATTCTGGGACTTTATAAGGTGATCAGAGGGCTGCATCTGATGAACTCCCTGACGGGCGTGATTCTGGTGGATATTGCGATCAATATTCCGTTTGCGACATTTTTGATCAAAAGCTTTGTCAGTACGATTCCGATAGAGCTGGAGGAAGCGGCTAAAATAGACGGAGCAGGCGTTTCCCGCACTTTCTGGACTATCACGTTTCCACTGATGAAACCGATGATTGCCACGGTTGCGATCCTGAACACGCTGACGATCTGGAATGATTTCATCGGGCCGTTATACTTTTTGCAGTCGAGGGAAAAGGACGTGATACTGCAGGAAGTATACAGGAATATCGGGCAGTTTTCCACGGACTGGAGCAGTCTGTTCCCGATGATGGTTTTAGGGGTGCTTCCGTTAGTATTATTCTATCTGTTCATGCAGAGATATATTATTGGAGGCGTGATGAGTGGTTCCGTAAAAGGGTAAAATCAGCAGGGGGATGAAATATGAGTGCAGAGAAAAAACGGTATGAGTTTGTGATAAAAGAGGATTCGGAAAAAAGGCTGGATTTTCTGGGGAGCAAAGGCGATCCGGCAAAAATGAACTGGGTGCAGGGAAATCGGAAATGGGGCACGGTGATCTGCCCGGATACGCTTGCCGTAAAAACGGAAAGAGCGGTGACGGGAAGCGGCAGGCTGTATGAGAGTTACCGGTTTACAAATATCACCGCTTTCCCTGTGGTTTTGCAGGAGACGGATGTGGGAATCTACGTCACCTTTCATGATAATTATGAGGCGGCTTCGGAATGTATGGAGAGAAGATGTCATACGCATCTTTTCTGCGGAGAGGAAGCCGCTTATATTCAGGCCTTTCGAATGGGAGGGCGTCCGCCGCACCTGGGACTGCAGCTGACGAAGGGGAGTGTCATCTCCTACAGTGTTGAGCGAGATGAAGAAAAAAGAAGCGATGACCGGGGAGACTTTATCCTGCATCCGTCTTTTCCGCTGATGGAGCCGGGGGAGACTGTGGAGATAGCATGGGAACTTTTCTGGTTTGAGGATCAGAAGGATTTTGAGGATCAGTTATCAGAGAAAGGCGAATTCCCGTTTGTCAAAGCAGAGAATGTGACTTTTTTCCCGGGGGAACAGATGAAATTTGAGGTCCATATACGTGAGAAGGCGGATGGGGCGGAAGTTTACGCGGAACATAACGGGGAGAAAATCCCCTGCCGGATACGGGTGGAGAAGGAGACGATTACGGCGAAAACAGCCGGGGACACACAGGAGGAAGGCGAATACAGATTCCATATAAACATTGACGGAAAAAAGACGTATGCCCTTCTGTATCAATGTGCGCATCTGGACAGAATGGTTCATAGGCGCTGCCGCTTTATTGCGGCAAAACAGCAGTATCTGATGGATGGAAGCCCTTTGGACGGAGCCTATCTGATTTACGATAAGGAAGAGAACAGAATATATTACAGCCATCTGGACGATCACAACGGAGGGCGGGAACGCCTGGGAATGGGTGCGCTTGCCGCATTGTACCTTCAAAGAAATGAGGACAGAAAAGTATATGACAGCCTGATGCATTATCAGAGATATGTCTATCGGGAACTGTATGACCGAAATTCAGGGACAGTGTACAATGATATCTGTCATAATAACGACTGGCACCGTCTGTATAATTATCCGTGGATGGCGGTATTCCAACTGGAAGTTTATCGGCTGACGAGGGATAGAAGCTGCCTGTCTGATGCATTTCAGACAATGTATCACTATTACCGGCTGGGAGGAGATAAGTTTTATGCGATCGGAATTCCGATGACGGAACTGCTCGATGAACTGGAGAAAGCGGAACTGCAAAAAGAGCGGGATTTATTAAAAGAGTGCTTTCTGAAACATGCGGATACGGTTTGGCAGACGGGGACAAATTATCCTGCATCGGAAGTTTCGTATGAGCAGAGTATTGTTGCGCCGGCGGTCAGTATTCTGTTGCAGGCGGAGAAAATAGAGGGAAAAGGAATCTATTTGAAAGAAGCTAAAAGACAGATGAAAGTGCTGGAATTATTCGGCGGGAGACAGCCGGATTATCACCTGTATGGTAACGCGGTCAGACACTGGGACGGGTACTGGTTCGGGAAGAGGCGCATGTACGGAGATACATTTCCGCATTACTGGAGCGTACTGTCCGGCGTAGCCTATGCGCAGATGTATGAAGTGACGGGGGAGGAAAATTATCGGCGAAAGGCGTCGTCGTCATTCAGGGGGTGCCTGAACCTGTTTGGCCGGGACGGATCCGCCTCCTGTGCCATGGTATTTCCAAAGTCGGTGAACGGGAGAGAGGCGGGTTACTATGATCCCTGGGCAAACGATCAGGACTGGGCCTTATATTATGCCTTAAAATACAGGGAGATTACGGAGGGATAAGACTTTGTGTGCAGCTTGCAGAAAGGATGCGGTTATTGATATGAGAGGTGATTTTACGCTTCCGGGGGAATCCGGATATGAGAAGCTGACATTGGAGCTTGCCGAAAAATGGGGAGCCGATATGATCAGGGACAGCGACGGAACGAAATTGTCGGACGAACTTTTAAATGCCGGATACGGCATCTATTCGACGGTCTGTGTGATCAGAGACCACAATGAGTGGGCGAAAAACAATCAGGACAAACTGCAGCAGACTTTCCTGATGGCAGGACCGGTTATGGCAGTGGAGCAGTCGGTGCGGATCGACCTGTTAAAAGAATATTTTGAAGAACAGTTTCGGATCAATGAGTCTCCGGAAAGTATAAAACTGTGGCAGGTTTTTGATCGGACAACGGAGGAGATTGTATCGGAAGATCAGTGGCGTTACGAGGCGGAACAGAAAACGGTGATGATTGAAGACTGCGTGCCCTGGCACAGCTACAGCGTGAATTTTCTGGCATACCGGATATGGGAAGAAATTTCCATGTACAACCATGTGACGAACGGATGGGAAAAAGAACATCTGATGCAGATCGATCCGCGCTATGAGGAAACGCAGCGTTATCTGCTCGACTGGATGAAAAAATGGTGCGAAGAACATCCGGCCACAAAGGTGGTTCGTTTTACGTCGATGTTTTATAATTTTGTCTGGATCTGGGGCAGCAGTGAAGAGCGCAGAAATATATTTACCGACTGGGGTTCCTATGATTTTACGGTAAGCCCTTATGCTCTGGCGCTTTTTGAAAAAAAATTCGGTTATAAATTGACGTCGGAGGATTTTGTCAATCAGGGTAAACTGCATGTGACGCATATGCCCTGCGATGGTAAAAAGAAAGATTGGATAGAGTTTGTCAATGACTTTGTGATAAATTTCGGAAAACAGCTGATAGAGATCGTACACAGCTTTGGAAAGCAGGCGTATGTTTTTTATGATGACAGCTGGGTGGGAGTTGAGCCCTATAATGGGAGATTTGAGGAGTTTGGATTTGATGGAATTATAAAATGTGTGTTTTCCGGATATGAGGTACGGATGTGTGCCGGCGTCCCGGTAAAGACTCATGAGATTCGCCTGCATCCCTATCTGTTCCCAACGGGTTTAGGCGGAGCGCCGACCTTTTCAGAGGGAGGGGATCCCACAGAGGATGCAAAAAATTACTGGCTTCATGTGCGCAGGGCTCTGCTGTGGCAGAAAATTGACCGGATAGGACTTGGTGGATATTTGCATCTGACGCAGGGGTATCCGGATTTCTGTGATTATATAGCACAGACTGCGGATGAGTTCCGAAAGATAAAAGAGCTTCATGCGCACGGAAAGCCACTCACGGCAAAAACAAGGGTGGCGGTTCTTCACAGCTGGGGAAGCATGCGTCCCTGGACGCTTTCAGGACATTTCCACGAAAGTGATGCACATGACCTGATCCACATCAACGAAGCTCTGGCAGGTATGCCGATAAAAGTTGACTTTTTGGACTTTGAAGATATCCGTGCGGGAAAATTGAAGGACTATGAGGTGTTGATCAACGCCGGAAGGAGCGGCGATGCCTGGAGTGGCGGGGCGGCATGGAAGGATGAGAAGATCGTATCGGAAATAACACGTTGGGCGTATGAAGGGGGAACTTTCATAGGAGTAAATGAACCATCTGCTGTTTCTGGCTTTGCTGCATTTTTCAGAATGGCGCATGTACTCGGGGTGGATATGGATAACGGGGACTATGTAAATCACGGAAAGTGGAAAGGAACCAAAAAAGAGGATACTTATTTTACAGAGGATAACATTTCGCTGTCCTGCAAAGAAGATATTTATGTCTGCTGCCGGGACACGGAAATTTTCTTAGAAGAGGATGGCTATATAAAACTTTCCATGCACCAATTTGGCAAAGGAAAAGGCATCTATATGCCGGGATTCCGGTTTAGTGCAGAAAACAACAGATTGCTTTTAAAATTAATTTTATCATCGGGTAGAGAAACCTTAAAAGATTTGTATCAGGATGAAAATCCTTACATAGAAAGTGCATATTATCCAACGGATAAGATACGGATATTACTGAACAATTCATCGAATGAACAAATAATTGCTAACTGCCCGGGAAAGAAAGGGAATATAATTTTAAAAGCATACGAGACGAAGATCATGGAAAATAATGTATCAGATGTTAAGCTATTATAGATGTTTCTCAAAATAACATAACAGGTTTAGCAGGCTTTACTATACTCTATCTTGTAGTAAGGCCTTTTTTTTGATAACATGATATAAGATCAGGTATCAATGATACTTTTCAGAGAAAACTTGGAATATTTGGTAACAGGGGATATAAAATAAAGAAAACAGTAGAGGAATAAAAATATTTGAGAAAAGACGTTTCTATTATTTATGAAGATAAAGACATCCTTGTCTGCCGGAAACCGGCCGGGCTGCCGACACAGAGCGCGAAAGTTTCCGTGCCGGATCTGGTCAGCGAACTGAAAAGTTATCTGGCGGAGAAGAAAGAAACCTACCTGGGGGTAGTGCACCGACTGGATCAGCCCGTGGAAGGGCTTCTCGTCTTTGCCAAAAATAAGGCGGCAGCAAAAAACCTGAGCGAACAGCTGAAGATCAGCTCTTTTGACAAAGTATATTATGCGGTGGCGTTTAACCAGCCGCCGGTGCAGGAGGGTATGCTGGAAGATTACATGATAAAAGACGGTTCGAGGGCTAAAATTGTCCCTGCGGATACGCCCGGCGCGAAAAAGGCAGTGCTTCACTACAGGCTTATCGCTATGAAGAAGGGGAGGGCGCTCTACGAAGTCCGCCTGGAGACCGGAAGATTTCATCAGATCAGGGCGCAGATGGCGCATGCGGGGATGCCGCTTCTGGGGGATAAAAAGTATGCGGATGCGGCAATCAATATTTACTCGGAGGCGCACGGTATTAAAAATGTGGCGCTCTGCGCTTTCAAATTGAAACTCATACATCCGGGAACGGGGGAGGAGATGCTTTTTATCAGCAAGCCTGCGGGGGAAGTGTTTCAGGATTTTAAAAAGGAGTGAGAATATGAAGAATATTCTGCGGCTTTTCTGCGGCGCGGGAGTTTATGTTTTCCTGTTTTTTCTGGTTCTTGTCTATTCTCTTTATGCGCCGGAGGGTTACATCCAGATCGCCACAAACAAATATTTGTTTTACAGGAAGCTGTGCCTGATCACAGCAGCGGTGATGATACCGTCCGTTCTTCTGTATTATATGGCGCCGCACCGCAAAGGTGTGCGGAGAGTGGTGGACAATATTTCCGCCACAGATATTTTTGTACTTCTGTATTTGCTGGTGAATATCATTTCTTTTGTCGGCACGGAATACAGGGAGGAGGCACTCTGGGGTACAAGCGGCTGGTATATGGGATTTGGGATGCAGCTTTTTTTTATCGGGACATATTTTCTGGTGTCCCGGTTCTACGACGGCAGGATCGATGTACTTCCTTTTTTTATGACAGCAACCTTTGTGGTATTTCTGTGGGGGCTTTTGAACCGGTTTTCCATCTATCCGATCGATATGCACTATGACAGTGAACAGTTTATTTCCAGCATGGGGAATATCAACTGGTTCTGCGGCTTCTGGTCGATCTTTTTCGTGATTGGCGTTGTGCTGTATCTGATAACGACAAAACCGTGGATGCGGGCTGCCGCCGGAATTTACAGCCTGGTGGCGTTGGGGCTTGGCGCGGTGGAGGGAAGCGACAGCGCATTTTTATCCATGTGTGTTGTCTTCTATTTTCTATTTCTGATCTCTTTTCAAAAGGCGGAATATATGAAAAGATGGCTGGAACTGGGGATCTTTTACTGCGCTGCCTGTCAGGTGATGCGTATTATTGTGACGATTGATAAAAAAAGCCTCAGCATGGATACGACAACGATGTGGATCATGCTGGGGAATCTGACGTTGGCGGCGTTAATTCTTTTGTGCGCGCTGCGGATATACATAGGAAAAGCAAATGAAAAATACGATGAAGACGAACAATGGATCCGGAAATGGATCTGGCTGAAATATGCGGTGATCGGATTGACGACAGGGGTTTTAATCGTTTATCTCATACTGCTGATCTGCAATACGAGAGCGCCGGGAAGCCTGGGCGCACTGTCGAAATATTCCATATTTTTGTTTGACGGCCACTGGGGAAGCGCCAGGGGGGCCACCTGGCGGGACGGTTTTGCCATCTATCGGACTTTTTCTTTCAGAGAACGGCTTTTTGGAGTGGGACAGGACTGTTTTGCCATCCATGGTTATGGTATACCGGAGCTGGCGGCAAGGCTGAAGGAGGAATGGCCCGGATCGAGACTCACCAATGCGCATAACGAGTGTATCACTCATCTGGTCAATGTCGGTATCTTCGGGATGCTCTCCTTCATCGGTATTTTCTGGAGCAGCTTTAAACGGCTTTTGGAGAGGGCGGCTAAGGAGCCGCTGTGCTATGTGTTTGCGGCGAGTATTTTGTCATACTTTATACATAACCAGTTCAGCTTTGCGCAGGTACTCAACACACCCTATATTTATATGATGCTGGGGCTGGGGGAGAGTCTGATGAGGCGAATGGATGACAGAGACGCTTCTGCAAAGCCGTCGTCATAGACATTTCAACTTTTTAATACCGTTGCATGGACATCTGCTTAACATTAGAAAAAAGCAGATGTCTTTTTTGTGCATTATTTACGGAAAGAATTGTGCGCATTTATTTTTTTTGTTGACAAATATGAGATATGATTGTATGATAACCATATAATCATACAATATAACATGGGAGGTTTACAATGGATCATGCAAAAGAATCCCTGCGTCTGCACAGAGAGTGGCAGGGAAAAATTGAAGTGATTTCACGAGTGCCGGTGTCTTCCGGGGAAGATTTGTCCCTCGCCTACACGCCTGGAGTGGCGCAACCCTGTCTGGAAATTCAGAAAGACGTAGATAAGAGCTACGAACTGACGAGAAGACATAATATGTGCCTCGTGGTGACGGACGGTTCGGCGGTGCTGGGACTGGGAGACATCGGACCGGAGGCCGGAATGCCGGTGATGGAGGGGAAATGTGTTCTGTTCAAAGCATTTGGCGATGTGGATGCTTTTCCGCTCTGTGTGAAAACGAAGGATGTGGATGAGTTTGTCAATGCGGTGTATCTGATATCGGGCAGTTTCGGCGGAGTAAATCTGGAGGATATTGCGGCTCCGAGATGCTTTGAGATAGAGAAAAAATTGAAAGAAAAATGTGACATCCCCATTTTCCATGACGACCAGCACGGGACAGCAGTCATCACGCTGGCGGGCCTGATCAATGCGCTGAAGGTGACCGGAAAGAAAAGAGAGCAGGTGAAGATTGTCGTAAGCGGCGCCGGTGCGGCGGCGATCTCCATCACAAAATTATTGCTGTCGGACGGATTCCAGGATATTACTCTCTGCGACCGCAAAGGAGCTATTTATGATGGTCGTGAAGAGGGCATGAATAAAATAAAAGAGGAGATGGCCCTCGTCACAAACAGAGAAAAGCGCAGAGGGAATCTCAAAGATGTCATCGTCGGAGCGGATATCTTTATCGGGGTGAGTGCGCCGGGAATGATGACACCAGAGATGGTGCGGACTATGAATAAAGACGCGATCATCTTCGCATGCGCCAATCCGACGCCGGAGATTTTCCCGGAGGATGCAAAGGCAGGCGGAGCCCGGATTTGTGCGACAGGGCGCAGCGATTATCCCAACCAGATCAACAACGTACTTGCCTTTCCGGGAATCTTTCGTGGGACATTCGACGTGAGGGCGAACGATATCAACGACGAGATGAAGATCGCGGCTGCCTATGCACTGGCGGGTCTGATCACGGATGAGGAGCTGAACGAAGAGTATATTATCCCGAAAGCTTTTGACCCGCAAGTCGGTAAGGCCGTGGCAAAAGCTGTGGCGGAGGCAGCCCACAGGACCGGGACAGCCAGGATCTGATAAAAATATTACATGCGAAGGAAGAGAGGTAGCGCTATGGGTTACAGAAAATTTGACTATGAAAAATTGAGGATGCTGGCGGAACTTGTCTTTGAAAAACATGGCTATTCCCCGGAGGATGCGGGGATTATCACGGATGTGCTTCTGAAAGCGGATCTGATGGGAATAGAATCTCACGGCGTGCAGCGCCTGACTCTCTATCCCTTCGGCATCAGCATCGGCAGGATCAGGGTAGATGCAAAGCCGGAGATCGTTAAGGAGACACCCCTCTCGGCTGTGATAGACGCTCACGATGGCATGGGGCAGCTGGCCGGTGTGAAGGCGATGAACCTTACGATCGATAAGGCAAAACAACACGGAATGGGCTTTACCGTGGTGAGAAATTCAAACCATTACGGTATCGCGGGCTACTATTCCCTGATGGCGGCACAGGAAGGTCTGGCAGGTATCTCCATGACCAACACGCAGGCCCTTGTCGTGCCGACTTTCGGCAGGAAACCGCTTTTGGGGACAAATCCGATTGCCTTCACGGTGCCGGCAAAGCCTTATCCCTTCCATCTCGATATGTCAACCAGTGTGGTGACGGCGGGAAAGATGGAAGTGTATGCCAAGAACAAAAAGCCATGCCCGGAGGGCTGGCTGGTGGATGAGAACGGCGCGGTCAACACGGACGCGGGTGTGTTTGTGAAAAATCGGGGGACAGGGCTGGGAGGTCTGCTTCCGGTGGGCGGAGCGGGAGAACTCTACAGCGGACATAAAGGATATGGAATGTCCATGATGGTGGAGATCATGACCGGAATCTTTGCGGGCGGTGTGACCAGCTCCGGCGTGAGAGCCGTGCCGGAGAAGGAGCTCTGCTGTCATATGTTCTGGGCGATGGATCCGGGGATGTTCTGCGACGACAGGGAAGAACTTTTCGGGCAGCTGTCCGAATTTTTACAGATGCTGAGAAATTCGGATAAAGCGGAAGGACACGAGCGGATCTATACGCACGGAGAGAAAGAATTTGAAAATATGGAGAAGGTGAAAAACTCCGGCGTGTCGATGAACGATGCGACATATGAGGAGATTGTTAAGCTGAGCGAGAAAATTGGGATTTGTGCGGAAGATTATCTGAAGGAGGTGAAAGCGTAAAAAAATGAATTAGGGAAAAGCTTATACAGGAGGTGGTGCCGAAGAAGAAAAGTTATGATTTGAAGTTTTTCAGTTATTTAGAGAAGGCAATGAAACAGAAGGGAGCATTAGAATGAATAAAAGAGAAAAAATAATGGTTGCTATATTGATGTCTATGATTATGCTGGCGGGTTGCGGAAGTCAGGCAGTGGCTCCGGAGAATACAGTCGAGAGTACTCAGGAGGAGACAAAAGAAGATGAGAAAAATGATCCGGAGATTACAATTACAGCTGTTACGGTATTTGACAGTGGTACGGCTATCGCACAGGGTATGGAAAAAATGAAGGAGCTTTTGGAGGAAAAGACAGATGGTAAAGTGACAATGGAAATCTTTCCTTCCGGAACAACAGGAGGAGAAAAGGAACAGGCAGAAGCTCTTGTATTGGGAGAGGTTGATATGGCGGCATTCGGAACATTGCCCATTTCCATATATGCGCCGGAATATTCTTTTTTCGATTCACCGTTTGTATTTCGTGACAGGGAACATTTTATGAATGTCTGGAACAGTGAACTGGGTGAGGGGATGCGGGAATCCATGTTGGAGAATAACGGACTTAAGACGATAGGAGTTATGGGACGCGGATACAGGCATATTACCTCTAATACACCGATAAACAGCATTGATGATATTGCAAAACTTACGATCAGGACGCCGGAATCCGCGTTGTTTACGGATACATTTGGAGCGCTTGGGGCAACCTGTGTACCTATCGCATTGACAGAACTTTTTACATCTCTTCAGACAGGCGTAGTAAATGCATCGGAAGGACCCTTTGACCAGATCGTGACAAATAAGTTATATGAGGTACAGGATTATATTACTCTGTCTAAGTATTATTACTCGATTTCCATGTGGCAGATGAACGCTGACTTTTTTGATGAGCTCTCGGAGGAATATCAGAATGCCGTAATGGAAGCTGCGCAGGAAGCGACGGAATATGCGACTGCTCTCGGGGAGGAAAGTGAGGAAGAATTAAAGAAAGTATGTGAAGACGCGGGATGCACGATCTTGGAGATGGAAAATATGACGCCGTATCTGGAAAAGGTGCAGAGTGTGATGGACAAGTTTTTTGAAGAAAAATGGCCGGTGACATCTGCAGAGGAGATAGCTTCATATTAAAGAGAACGGAGGGATACCTTGAAAAAACTGTATAAGATTTTTGATGGGATTACAATGGCTATTTTTGTAGCAATGGTTCTGGTCGTGGTATTGCAGATTATTTTCCGGTTTATTTTAAGGATAAGCGTTCCGTGGACCGAGGAGTTGAGCAGGCTGCTCTTTATTTACATTGGTTTTTTTGGAACGGCAATAGCTGTGCGTGAGAAAGAACTGATCGTGATTGACCTGTTGCTGCAGAGGACACCGACAAAGGTACAGAAGGTTTTAAATGTATGCATTTACATTCTGAGCTTTGCTTTTTTTACCATCCTGCTGATAGGAGGGATTGGAGTATTCAGGAAAGTAAAAGATACTTATTTTGCCACAATGAGTTTTGTCAGCAACGGATGGATTTATATAGCGCTTATCATCGGTATGGGGATGACTCTGTTGGACATGGTCTATTCTGTGATCATAAAAATCAGGAGAGGGGTGAGGGATGAACAATGATAAAATATTTTGCGATATTAGTGGCCGCCTTTCTTCTGGGGTTGCCGGTGGCTGTTGCAATGGGAGGATCTGCGGTTGTCCTAATGATCCTGGAGAGAGGTATAACGGCATTCAGGCCGGAAGTTGTCGCCCAGAAGTCGGCATACGGATTAAATAATTTTCTGCTTTTATCGATACCACTGTTCCTGTATGCAGGTAAGATCATGAATACGGGAAGTATCACAAAAAGGATCTTTGAATTTGCAAAATCGTTAGTGGGATGGCTCCACGGCGGTCTTGGGCATGTCAATATTGTGGCGAGTGTGATATTTGCGGGAATGACAGGAACAGCTACTTCGGATGCAGCCGGATTGGGAGCGATAGAAATTGAAGCGATGAGGGAAGCGGGATATGACGATGATTTTACTTTTGCAGTTACGGGAGCCTCCTCTCTGATTGGTCCGATTATCCCACCGAGTATTCCGCTTGTTATCTACGGATTGATGACCAGTGTATCCATCGGGAAATTGCTGATAGCGGGGATCGTCCCGGGTATCATTCTTGCGGGAGCTCTGATGACATATGTGGAAATTTACGCGGTCAGGCATCATTATCCAAAGGGGGAACGCTTTCAGATAAAAAAACTCTGGAATGACTTCAAGCGGTCCGTTTTATCGTTGTTGACGCCTGTTATTATTATCGGAGGTATTTTAAGCGGTATTTTTACACCGACAGAAGCGGCGGCGATCGCATCAGTTTATGCAACAATTCTGACAGTTTTTATTTATAAAGAAGTAGACTGGAAAGCGCTGAAAAATATCCTGTTTGAGACGGTAAGAGACTCCGGGACTATCATGATGATCTGCTATTGTGCCTCTGTCTACGGATATGTTATTACAAGGTCGCAGTTAGCCGTAAAGCTGGCAGGAGCAGTTCTTGAAATATCAAATAATCCGTATGTCGTGTGTTTTTTACTGGTTGGATTTTTGCTGATAGTAGGTTGTTTCATGGAAAATCTGGCAACGATAACGATTTTGGCGCCGGTATTTTTACCAGTAATGGAAGCTGTTGGGATAGATCCTCTGGCATTTGGGATCATCATGATCCTGACGTTGATGGTAGGTTTGCTTACCCCGCCTTTTGGTATGGTTCTGTTTGTATTATGTAAGGTAGGGAATTTCCCGTTGACGCGAATGATAAAAGCGGTCGTACCGTTTATTATTCCGGTGCTGATAGTTATCGCGATCATGATCATGTGTCCCCAGATTATCACATTTTTACCGAATTTAGTATTGTAAACATACAGCAAAGAGTTTCTGGTTGAGAGCCGAATGACTGAAAAAAATAGGAGGTGAGATTGTGGCAAAAGAAATAAAAGGGATCATCCCGCCCATCGTGACGCCCTTTGATGCGGACGGTGCAATCAACAGCCGGCTGATCGAGAAAGAGATGAAGATATGCATAGAAGCCGGTGTGCATGGTCTGAGCGTGGGTGGCAGCACAGGCGAGGGGCCTACGCTGCGCGACGAGGAACTGGTTGAGCTGATCCACATTGCGAAAGGGTACCTGAGGGAAGACCAAAGCCTTGTGTGCGGGGTCATGAGAACCTGTACGAGGGACGCGGTGCGAGCGGGACTTGCGGCGAAGGAGGCGGGAGCGGACGCCATCATGGTGACGCCGACGGCCTACAATGTACTTGTGCCGAACGAGCAGGGCATGTTCGATTTCTACAGCACCATCTCAAGAGAAGTACAGATGCCGGTCATTATCTATAATGTGATTCCGCAGAACACTATTTCTCCGGGATTGTTTAAGAGACTGGTGGAGGAGACGGAGTATGTACGCGGCGTAAAACAGAGTGTTGGCGGCGTGCAGGCACTTTATGCCATGAGAATGGCAGTTGGAGACAGAGGAAATATTTATGCGGCGACAGATGATATGCTGTACACCTGCTACGAACTGGGCGCATGCGGAGCGATCTCCGCGATTCTCTCCATATTTCCTGAAGAGTGCGTGGAGATGTGGAACTGCCAGCAGAGTGGAAAAAGAGAGAGGGCCTTTGAGATTCAAAATCAGCTCTATGATAAATGGCAGTGTCTGGGTGGAAATCAGTTCCCGATTCGCCTGAAATATGCGCTGGAGGTTTTGGGTAGGGAACCGGGATACTGCAGGAGTCCGATCACTTATCTCCCGGAGGATGAAAAAGCGAGAATTCGGGAAGCATTTGCAGAGAAGTAAGAAGAACAAAATAATGAAAAGAAAGAAAGAGGAGAATACCATGAATTTTAAAGAAAAATACGGGCAGATATTACTGCCCCTGATCACACCCTACGATAATAATGAAGAGGTAAATTACGATACATATGCGGAGCTGATAGAGTACCTGATCAGAGAAGACCTGTGCGATACGCTGATCGTGACTGGGACTACGGGTGAGGCGTCCCTTCTGACTTTCGATGAGAGAGTAAAACTGATGGAGACGGCGCTGAAAGCGGCGAACGGAAGAAAACCGGTCATCGCGGGCACCGGATGCGCCTCCACAAAGGAGACAATCGCGCTGACAAAGGAAGCGGAAAAACGGGGAATAGAGGTGTGCATGATTGTTGCACCGTTCTACAATAAACCGACTCAGGAAGGGCTGTATCTGCACTATAAAACGATCGCGGAAGCCTGCCCGAATACAAAGATTCTGCTCTACAATATTCCGATTTTTGTCGGTGTAAACCTGGAGCCGGAAACAGTGGGGCGTCTCGCAGAGATCGACAATATTATCGGCATCAAAGATGAAGCCGGCATCAATCCGACCCAGGTTACGGATTTCTTCCTGGCGACGAAAGAGGCGGATCCGAACTTTGTTATCTTCAACGGGGACGACATTATGCTGCTTCCGACCATCGTGCAGGGAGCGATGGGGTTAGTGAGCGGCGGCGCCCATATCTTCGGGCATGAGATTCGCGAAATATTTGCCGCTTTTGAGAGAGGGGATAACGAGAAAGCAAAAGAGCTTTTTGTTCCGATCTACCGCGTGTGCAAATCGACGGGACAGAATGGAAGAATACTTCCGAACTCCATCCTGCGCCCGGCCATCGAGATGGTGACAGGGATTAAGCTCGGGGCAGCGAGACGGCCGCTGGCCCCGGCGACGGAAGAAGAGATGGCGGTTACATCCGCAATCTTAAAAGAGATCGGTAAAATATAATTTTTATGAAAGACCGTACGACTCTCAGGCGAGGGCTGTACGGTCTTTTGCTTGAATGATTGATTGCATTTTGTGGGAAATTCTGGTATGCTAAAAACCGATAGTATTGGCTTAAAGACTGGGAGATATGAGATGAGAGAAATTCAGAGAATATCCATTACGGACATGGTGGTGGACAGTATCAGGGAGATGATCGAGACGGAAGAATACAAGGTGGGAGAAAAGCTTCCGGTCGAGGCTGAACTCTGTAGGATGCTGGGGGTGAGCCGTACAAGTGTGCGGGAGGCGATTCGTGTTCTGCGCGCGCAGGGATATATCGAGAGCAAGCCGGGAAGAGGAGCCTATGTGGCGGCGAAGCGAAGAATGGAGGAGACCCCGTGGTACGATGTGGAAAATCCCCAGTTTACTGATTTTATGGAAGTTCGGATGGCGATGGAAACCATGGCGGTACGCCTGGCGGTAGAAAGGGCCAGGGAAAAGGACATCAACAAGCTGGAGGAGATTCACCAGTCGTTTCTGGAGGCAAATGAAAAAAAGGAGATGACCAGACTGATCATGCTGGATGAACTGTACCACACCACGATTTTTGCCATCACGAAAAACCAGCTTCTGATCAATGTCAATGCACAGCTGCTGGAGGCATTCAGGCAATACCGTTCGGAATCTTTTATGAATGAGAATGTATACCAGAATGCCATCGAACCACACACCAGAATTTTGGAATGCTTCAGACGGCATGACGCGGGGCAGGCGGTGGAGGAAATGCGCAAACATCTGGATATCACGACCAGTGATATGGAACGGATCCATAAAAAGCAGATGTAAATGATGGTATAAGGGAAGTAAAATGGGGCGATATTTAAATGTGACCAACAAAGGATTTCAGGAAAGCCTGCAATCCCAAATATATGTGGATAAAACGGGAATTATTGCATTTTTAAACAGGCTGATCAATACTGAGCAAAAGTATGTCTGTGTCAGCAGGCCGAGAAGGTTTGGGAAATCCATGACGGTCAAGATGCTTTCCGCCTATTATAATAACGGATATGACAGTGAAAACCTGTTTTGTAGCCTGAAAATTTCAAGGGACGATTCTTATCAGGAACATCGGAATAAATATGATGTGATCTGGATCAATATGCAGGAGTTTCTGAGCGGCGATCCGGATATAGATACGGTGATAAGTCATCTGAATATAAGAATCTGTCGTGAACTGCAAAAGAAGTATGATGCGATAGAGTATACGGCGCCGGACAGTCTGGTGGATACAATGTACGATATTTTCCTGGAGGAGGAGAAATCGTTTATCATTTTGATCGATGAATGGGACAGTATTTTCAGAGAGAGAAAGGGTGATATAAAAGCGCAGAAAAAATATCTTGATTTTCTGAGGAGCTGGATGAAAGATAAACCGTTTATCGGGCTCGCGTATATGACAGGGATTTTACCAATCAAAAAATATGGAACGCATTCGGCATTGAATATGTTTGATGAGTATTCCATGACGGATCCGCGGGAGCTGGCTGAATTTGTCGGTTTTACGAGGGATGAGGTAGAAAGTCTCTGTGACAAGTACGGCATGGATTATGAGGAGACAAAATACTGGTATGACGGTTATACATTCCCTGATGTGGAGGAAATTTATTCTCCCAAGTCTCTGGTTTCTGCGATGATTGCTCATCGGTACAGCGATTACTGGAATCAGACGGAAACGTTTGAGGCTTTGAGTATTTACATTCAAATGAATTATGATGGCCTGAAAGACAAAGTTGTGGAGATGATCGCAGGTGCCCATGTCAAAATAAATACCGGAAACTTTACAAACGATATGACAACGTTTCATACGTCAGATGATATTTTAACGTTACTGATCCATCTGGGATATCTGGCCTATGATCTGAGAAATAGAGAAGTATATATTCCAAATAAAGAAATTGAGATGGAATTTTTAAATTCCGTGAATGCGATCGGTTGGAGTGAAGTGATTACTGCCGTGGAAAACTCCGAAAAACTTTTGCAGAATTTGTGGAATGGAGAAGAGGAAGCGGTTACGTCAGGAATTGAGAAAATACATCTGGAGAACAGTTCCATATTACAGTATCATGATGAAAATGCGCTCAGCTGTGTCATAAATCTGGCATTTTACGCGGCGCAGGAGTATTATATGACTGTCAGAGAGTTTCCGGCAGGCAAGGGCTATGCGGATATTGTATACCTTCCGAGAAAGAAATATGCGGACAAACCGGCGATGATCATCGAGTTAAAGTGGAATAAGGATGCAGAAA
This sequence comes from uncultured bacterium, assembly GCA_947643595.1. Taxonomy (GTDB): domain Bacteria; phylum Bacillota; class Clostridia; order Lachnospirales; family Lachnospiraceae; genus 1XD8-76. The sequence continues at coordinate 50,850 of CANRWP010000010.1, forward strand.
GCGCTGTCAGCCAGATATATGAAAAATGTTATCCGGCTGGGCTAAAAGGATATCGGGGGGAAGTACTGATCGTTGGAATCAATTATGACAGGAGGACAAAGGTGCATAATTGTAAGATTGAAAAGATGATGATATAGCATATGTAAAATCAGTGAAATTTGTTATACTGTCAACAGATACAATCGACACAGAAAAATAGTGGTCAGAGGTGGCGGCTGTGAAAAACCATTTCCATGCGATATTTCCCAACGATAAATTCCTTGATTTGAGACCATATCAGTATGGCTGGGAGGCTTGCGCGCCGCTCCATTCTTTCGGGCCGTTTATACGAAATCATTTTTTGTTTCACTACATCATCGACGGTTATGGAACCTTATATTCCCATGCGGTAAACGGGGATATCCATGAGTACCGGCTGGGGCCGAATCAGGGCTTTCTGATCTGCCCCGGACAGATCAATCTCTATACGGCGGACGAAGAACAGCCTTGGGAATATGTCTGGCTGGAGTTTGACGGGATGCGGGCAAAAGAATTTCTTTTAAAGGCCGGACTTGAGCAGAACCAGCCAATTTATCAGCCGGGGAGTATGGAACAGGGAAATAAACTGCGGGATCATATGCTGTATTTTACAGAGAATGCTGCAAAATCGCCCTTGCATTTGGTGGGACATCTCTCCCTGTTTCTGGATGAACTGATAGAATTTTCGGCAGACCGCCGGAAAGCGGATGAAAAAAAGGGACAAGATTACTATATTCATGAAGCGGTTGTCTATATCCAGCAGAATTACCAGAGAGAGCTGACGGTGGATGAGGTGGCGGATTTTTGCAAATTGAACCGCAATTATTTCAGTCGTCGTTTTAAGGAACTGACAGGCAGTACGCCGCAGGAGTTTTTGATCAAACAGCGGCTTACAAGCGCCGCAGAGCTTCTGAGGATCACAGATCAGCCGATCAAAAATATTGCGGATCAATGCGGTTATCCGAATCAGTTGCATTTTTCTCAGGCGTTTAAAAAATATTATGGACTTTCGCCGAGAGAGTGGCGAAGACAAAACAGCTGAGCTGACAAAAGGTCGACTCAGCTGTTTTGTCTGCATGTTATTCTTTTGCTTCAAGATAAAACTGAAGAGACTGATAATCTTTCTGAATGATGGGAAGCGGGTAGCCTGCCTGCATCAGCAGAGCGCCGGAGTAGAGTTTTTTCTTCCCATTGATCCGATATTGCAGAGAGGGATCGAGTCCTTTCAGACAGAGTTTATGGAATGGAGAAGCCGGCCGGATGTTATCAAAAACAACGGATACAAGGGCTTTTCGTCTGTCTGCCGACACATGCTCCCAGGCTGTAAACAGTTTGTGATCGAAGGGACTGGTCAGCCGGTAGTAGTCGCCCCGGGAGATCAGGTCATAGTGTGACTTGTAGAATGCGATCTGCCGGCGGATATTCTCCTTTTCTTCATCGGTGCATCTGCTCAGATCCATTTCGTATCCGAAAGTTCCGCTCATGGCGACAATGCCTCTGGTGTCCAGAGGAGTGATTCTTCCGTTCTGTTCATTGGGAACCCGTCCAGATAGGCCGCCTCCCCTACTTCTTCGGGGATGCCCATATAAGCCTGCCGCAGGAAGAAGGTGCCGAACGCACTGACAAGACCCGGAAATACTAACGCTGCAATGGTATTGGCGAATCCCAGTTTTGCCACCATCTGATACTGCGGAATGATAAAGATCTGACTGGGCAGCATCATCTGCATCAACACGATACTGAACAGAAAATTTTTCCCTTTAAAATTCAGCTTGGCGAAAGCATACCCCGCCATGGAACTGAAAAGCACTGCAAAGAGTACCCGGAAGAGGATCATCAGTATTGTGTTGGCGTACATATTTATGAAAGGCAGACTCTTAAGTGCCTCTGAAAAGTTGTCAGCCATCAGATGACTGGGAAATATGGTCGGAGGGATCTGCATGCTCTCTGATACGGTTTTGGAACTGGTCAGGATCATCCATACAAAGGGGAAGATCATGATGACGGAACCGAGAATGAGTGCCGCATATGTAATGACTGTAGTAGTACGCTTAGAATTTTCCATAGATTTTTTTCGCATCGTTTTCCCTCCTGTTAAACTTCGTAATTAACCCATTTTTTCTGTCCTATAAACTGAAAGACTGTGGCGATACCGATGATCAGCACTGTCCAGACAGCTATAGCGGAACCAGAACCTCGGCTGCCTGCCACGAAAGATTCGCGGTAGAACAGATAGATCAGGCTCTGTACGCTGGTCAGCGCAGGGTTGGTCTCCTCCACCATCATGTAAATCAGGTCGTAGACTTTCAGAGAAGTCATGAGCCGCATGATCATGGTCACGAATAACGTGGGTGATATCATGGGCAGAGTGATCTTAAAAAATTGCGTGATCTTACCGGCGCCGTCGATGGAGGAAGCTTCATAGTAGGATTTTGAAATATTCTGCAGGCCGGATAAGAGCAGGACTGCGTCATAACCGATGGCACTCCAGACTGCTACGATGGAACAGGAGATAAGAACCACATGGGGATCTGTAACCCATGCCACACGTGTTCCGAAAATCTGGTTGAGAATGCCGTACTCGCTGTTGAATATCCAGCGCCATACCATGGTGACAGCGGCAGGGGCGCAAACCATGGGAAGGAAAAAGATGGTGCGGAAGCCGCTCTTAAATTTCACTTTAGTGTTGAGCAGTATCGCGACCAGCAGGGAGAGAAAGATCCCTACGGGGACGGTCAGAACACAGAACAGTAAAGTATTGCCGGTTGCCCGCCAGAAGTCGGTGTTCTGAAACATATTGATATAATTGTCCAGACCGATAAATTTATAGTGTCCAAACCCAAGATGCTCACAGAAGCTGGCATAGATTGTCTGGATAAAAGGCCATACATTCAGTATGAGAAGCCCGATGATAGTGGGAGCAACCATAAGGTATCTCCAGAATTGTTCGCCTTTGGCAGCGGCAGATGTTTTCCCGCTTTTCATAGATGATCCTCCTCTCATTCGTCCGCCAGTTTTTTGGCGGTTTCCGTATCTACGATCTGTTGCATGTTTTCCAACCCGGCCGTCAGATCCTGTTCCCCGGCGTAAACTTTCGTCAGCTGATCCAGAACCTGGCTTTTCCATTTGGGGCTTGCGGAGTTGTAAACTGCCTGGACAGCGTAATCAAACTGCTCGAAAATAATGTCCAGATCCAGTTTTTCATCGTAAGAGTCAAAAGCGCTGCGCCAGGTTTCCTCTGTGCCGAGGTAGGCGGGGATCGCCGCGCCGTTCTCCCCCTGAATACGCTGGGCTTCCTCTGTCCCGAAGAATTTGATCACATCCAGAGCCGCCTCCAGCTGTTTTCCGTGGGCTGCAGTAGAATAGCACAGACCGTTGGACATGGTGGCTCTGCCGTCGCCGTTCAGGGGATCAGGACATTTCGGGAGTTTCGCTATATCCCATTTGCCCCGCATTTCCGGATAGTTTTCCATCAGCTGCGGCAGATTCCAGTTGCCTTCCATATACATGGAACCGACCTCGGAGAAAAATGCCGTGGAAGGAGTAGTCTCTGTAAAATAGGTCTGTGAGGGACACCAGTCGTAGTCCTGCATTCCCACATAGAATCCAATGCCTTTGACTGAGCCGGGCTGCGTGTAACCAGCAGTGGTCTTATCTTCGCTCAGGATGTAGCCGCCTGCCTGGTAGGCGAAAGGCCAGTATCCGAGCTGGTCGTCGTTATAAGCCATAAAGCCGTATTTTCCGGTGGCGTTGTAGATCTGCTCGGATGCGCTGACCAGATCGTCCCAGGTCCAGTCGTCATCGGGATAATCTACTCCGGCGGCATCAAACATTTCTTTATTGTAGACGAGATGTCCGTTATCCTTATCTTTGGGAACGCCATACAGGTTTCCGTCGCTGCCGCTGGCGTTATTGATAGATATCTCGGAAAAATGTTTTTGGTAGTAATCCGGTTCTACGTCGTCATAAAGGTGAGTTACATCCGCGAGCATTCCGAAGTCGGCATAGTAAAGCAGCTGGTTGGTGTGCATCCAGAAAATGTCAGGCATGGTATTGCATTCTGCGGTTGCCTCGAGCTTTGTCCAGTATTCCCCCCAGCTGGTTGCCTGTACTTCGATCACTACATCGGGATGTTTGGCAGTGTAGGCATCGCACATGGCCTGCATGCCGGGACGCTGGTAGACATCCCAGATCTGGAATGTCAGGTGGGTTTTTCCATCCGAGGCGCCGCATGCGGTCAAAGGAAGAATCAACAGCATGGAGACGAGAAGGATGGCGGTTGCACGGTAAATCTTTTTCATACGTTTTCCTCTTTTCTTTTATTTTTTATGCGATATGCAGAAAGAGGGTCCGGACTCTGTTCCTATGTATCTCACATAAGTTATAAAATATTATAATTTGAAGAAAAGTTGTCTGTAAATCAGACGGTGTGTCCAAAATATATCAGAATTTGATTAAAAGTCAAATTTTTGTATATATAGCATTGTATATATATATGATTCATTTTTTCTGTTGGAAAAGTTGTTGCCTTACAGGCTGCGCGGCGAGCAGGAAATAAATTGTCAAAATGGATAATGGTACAAGTAATTGCTCAAATAATATATAAAAAAGTGCAAATAATAGAATTAAAATCTTGATAAAAAGTGTGAATTATGATATTTTGATATTATTTTGAAGTTATGGGGATTCTTATGGAACGAATTGCAGCGCAAAAACTGATGGAATGGAATAACAGTAAACGCAGAAAACCTTTAATCATATGGGGTGCAAGACAGGTGGGGAAAACCTATCTTGTCAAAGATATTTTCGCAGAAACTTGCTATAAAGACAGCTATATCTATATTGACTGTAAAGTGGAGGATGAAATCAGCAATTTCTGTTCAAAAACAGCAGATTCCGGTTATTGCCACTGGTTTGATGGTGCGTATTAAGATTCAGAGAGAAACGCATAAACGGGGTGTCGGAAGTAACAGCGAATTTTTGTTTCCGGTGGGGAAGATAAATCAGGTCACAGTTTATCCAATGACTTTTGATGAGTTTCTGATGAACAGCAACAGACTGTTGTATGATACGGTAAAAAAGGTATATGAAAACAGGACACCTCTTGATGCGGAGTTTAACGGGCTTGCTATGGAACAGATTTATAAATATCTGCTTGTGGGCGGTATGCCTGAGGTGGTAGATGCCTGCATCAATGAGGGCAATCTTTTTGAGGCCAGGGAAATTCTTGGGGAGCTGTATGACAACTATCTTTCCGATATGGAGCTGTATCAGGCAAGTCAGGAGGCGGTTTTGCAGTCCCGCACGCTGTTTTCCAATATTTATAAAGAACTCAATAAGGAGTCCAAAAACTTTTCACCGGGGCTTATTGAAGAGAAGAGCAAGACAAGAGATTTTGCCACTTCGATCCAGTGGCTTACCATGGCACATGTCATAAATCAGTCATTCCAGTTAAAAGAGCATATCACGATGCCGCTGATACCGGATAATGAGAGCCATTTCTGTCTGTTTTTCGGCGATATAGGCATGTTTTCTTATCAAAGCGGAATTAACGCCGCTTCGTTTATATCAAGCGAGAGAGAAAATATGCTTTCCGGTATTTTCTTTGAAAATTTTGTGGCGGGAGAATTGACTGCAAAAGGCCATAAGCTGTTTTACTGGAGAGAGAAGGCGTCGGCAAAGATTGAATTTATCGTTGAATCAAATAATGAATTGTATCCGATCGATGTGAAAAAGGGCAGGGGAACGCTTAATTCTCTTGAAAAATTTTCAGCTCATAACAGGTTTAAGTATGTTATAAAGGTTTCCAGGAACAATTACGGTTTCAATAAGGAACAAAGAATAATGACTATACCGTTTTATTTTTTCCCGTTTGTGGCCAGAGATCTTGCGGAGGGGAAGATGGAGAAAAATTCTTGTCTTACACCTTCTTTTAAAGTATAATTGCCCTAAAGCAATACAGATGCAGAAAAAAGGAAAGAATAAAAGGAGAAAAAGATGGGAGACAAAAAATTAGTGGAAGCGATCACCTCCATGGAGGAGGATTTCGCGCAGTGGTATACAGACGTCGTGAAGAAGGCGGAACTGATCGATTATACGAGCGTCAAGGGCTGTATGGTGATCCGTCCGGCGGGATACGCGATCTGGGAACTGATCCAGAAGCAGCTCGACGATATGTTCAAGGAGACGGGAGTGCAGAACGCTTATCTGCCCATGTTCATCCCGGAGAGCCTTCTGCAGAAGGAGAAAGACCATGTGGAGGGATTTGCGCCGGAGGTGGCGTGGGTAACGCACGGCGGGCAGCAGGAGCTGCAGGAAAGACTCTGTGTGCGCCCCACATCCGAGACGTTGTTCTGTGATTACTATAAAAATGTGGTGCAGTCCTACCGGGACCTGCCGCAGGTATTGAACCAGTGGTGTTCCGTCGTGCGTTGGGAGAAGGAGACGAGGCCTTTCCTTCGCAGCCGCGAGTTTTTGTGGCAGGAGGGGCACACGGCGCATGCGACGGCGGAGGATGCGGAGGCAAGAACGCTGCAGATGCTCCATGTCTATGCGGAATTTCTGGAGAAGGTGCTGGCGATCCCCGTGATCAAAGGGCAGAAGACGGAGAAGGAGCGTTTCGCGGGAGCGGTGGCTACCTATACGGTGGAGGCGCTGATGCACGACGGAAAGGCATTGCAGTCCGGGACGAGCCATAATTTCGGGGACGGCTTTGCGCAGGCGTTCGGTATTCAGTTTACGGATAAAGATAACAAGTTAAAATATGTACACCAGACGTCCTGGGGCGTGTCCACCCGTATGATCGGCGGACTGATCATGGTGCACAGCGATAATTCGGGGCTGGTATTGCCTCCCAGGGTTGCGCCGGTTCAGGTGGCGATCATTCCGATCCAGCAGAGGAAGGAAGGCGTGCTGGAGAAAGCCGCGGAGTTAAAAGAGATGTTGAAGGACTTCCGCGTGAAGGTGGATGACAGCGATAAGAGCCCGGGATGGAAGTTCTCCGAGCAGGAGATGCGTGGAATTCCTCTGCGCATCGAGGTGGGACCGAAGGATATCGAGGCAGGAAAGTGTGTGATCTGCCGCCGCGATACGAGAGATAAGATGGAAGTGCCGTTCGGGGAACTTGCCGGAAAGGTGAGAGAGCTGCTCGAGAAGATGCAGAGGGAGATGCTGGAGCGCGCGAGGGCTCACAGGGATTCTCATACTTATGTCGCGAAGGACTATGAGGAGTTTAAGCAGATCTTTGGTGAGAAGGCAGGTTTTGTGAAAGCCATGTGGTGCGGATGTCAGGACTGCGAGGATAAGATCAAGGAAGAATTGTCTGTGACCAGCAGATGTATGCCTTTTGAACAGGAACAGTTGTCGGATGTGTGCGTCTGCTGCGGCAAACCCGCGAAGAAGATGGTTTACTGGGGCAGGGCCTATTAAGTCCGGCCTGTCAAATAAAATATGAAAAAAGATATAAAAATTACTTTGCCTGAACAGGTAACATTTATTATCAATACACTGAACGGAGCGGGCTTTGAGGCTTATGCGGTGGGCGGCTGTGTGCGGGATTCGATCATGGGGCGGGTGCCCGATGACTGGGATATCACCACATCCGCCGATCCGCAGCAGGTAAAAAAGCTGTTTCGGCGTACCATAGATACCGGCATTCAGCACGGGACCGTGACGGTGATGCTGCAGAAAACGGGATATGAGGTGACGACCTATCGGATCGACGGAGAGTACGAGGACAACAGGCATCCAAAAAATGTTGTGTTTACCAAATCTCTGGAGGAAGATCTGAAGCGCCGGGACTTTACGGTGAACGCGATGGCATATCATCCGGCGCAGGGCCTGATGGATCTCTTTGACGGCATCGGCGATATGGAGAGAAAGCTCATCCGCTGTGTAGGGGATGCGCAGGAGAGATTTTCGGAGGATGCCCTGCGCATAATGCGGGGCGTGCGCTTTTCAGCGCAGTTTGGCTATGAGATAGAGGAGCAGACGAAAAAGGCGGCCTGTAAGCTGGCGGGAAATTTAGAAGACGTCAGCGCGGAGCGGATCAGGGTGGAGCTGGTAAAACTGCTGGTCTCCCCGCATCCGGATTATCTGCGCAGGGCGTATGAACTGGGAATCACAAAGGTCTTTCTGCCGGAGTTTGATCTCTGTATGGAGACAGAGCAGAATAATCCCCATCACTGTTACAATGTCGGTGAGCACACTTTGCAGGCGATGAGGGCTGTCGGAGCCGACAGGGTGCTGCGGCTTGCCATGCTTTTGCATGATATCGGAAAGCCGCTGACGAAAACGACGGATGAAACAGGAAAAGATCACTTTAAAAAACATGCAAAGGAGAGCACAAGACTGGCAGAAGATATTTTGCGCAGGCTGAAGTTTGACAATGATACGATAAAAAAAGTCTGTCGTCTGGTGGAGTTCCACGACTGGTCCATCGACCTGGAGGAGAATGTGAAGATTTCCACGGTGCGTCGGCTGATCGCGAAGATCGGGGATGACGCGTTTCCGGACATGTTTGAGGTAAATCGGGCGGATCTTCTCGCGCAGAGCGAATATTTCCGGACAGAAAAGCTGGCAAAGCAGGAGCGGCTGGAGGAGATGTATCGGGAGATAAAGGAGAAGAAAGACTGCTTATCCCTGAGAGATCTGGCGGTGAGCGGAAAAGATCTTCTGGAAAAGGGACTGAAGCCAGGAAGGGAACTGGGAGAAATATTACAGAGAATGTTGACGGATGTTTTGGGAGATCCGACACATAATAAAAAAGAGTATTTATTAGAAAATTTGGACCAATATTTATAACATACTTCGCCTTTTTGTTTCATAAGATAGGTTATGAACAATTTCAGGAGGCTTGCATTGTGAAACCGAAGGCAGTAAATGTGTTGGAGAGGTATGACCTGGAAGTGCTTCGTACCTGGAAGGTGCGGGGCGCTATTCTTTGTGAGAGTGACAAAGGGCTTTTTATTTTAAAAGAATGTAACAGCAGTAAGGAGAAACTTCTGCTTCAGGACGCATTTCTGGCCTTTTTAAGAGAGAGGGGGTTTCTGCAGGCGGAGGAACTTTTCAGAAACAGGGACGGAGAGCTGCTGAGCCGGGACGTGGACGGTACGGGCTATATTGTGAAAACCTATGTGGAGGGCAGAGAATGCAGTATCGGAGGGAGCAGAGAGGCTCTTTCGGACGGCTGTACCGCTATGCGGACACTGGCGAGACTGCACAGGCTGAGCGGCGATTTTATGGATTCTTTCGATGAGGAAGAGAGGAGAGTGCCTCTTGTTCTCCAGGAATTTGAAAAGCATAACCGGGAGTTGAAAAAAGTGAAGCGCTTTCTGAAAGAAAAAAGTCAGAAAAGTGATTTTGAGCATTTCCTGCAGCGGCATTACGATCTGTTCCTGGAGCAGGCGGTGACTGTCCTGGAGGAGCTGAAAAGAGAAACCGTGGGAGATGTATATCAAATTCTGTGCCATGGCGATTTCCAGTATCACAATGTATTGTTTTGCGGGAGCGATGTGCGGCTGATGAATTTTGAAAAGTGTGTCCGGGATGACAGGAGCAGGGATATCTATCACTTCAGTCGGAAAATGCTGGAAAAGAGTGACTGGCAGGCGGAGGTCGGGGAGGCTTTGCTCAACGCTTATGAGAGGGAGTTGAAACTTACGCCGGAGGATGGCAGATGGCTCTATTACCGTTTCAGCTATCCGGAAAAATTCTGGAAGATAGTGAATTATTATTATAACAGAGGAAAAGCTTTTATCCCTGATAAAAACAGAGAAAAGCTGGAGGTGCTTTTGGAGCAGGAGGCACGCAGAAAGAATTTTATCAGAAGTGTGATCGGGGAAAGGTTCATGGTATAAGCAGCGCGCATAAAGTATATATTCACGGAGAGAAGGCGCGAAAGGAGCAGAATGGTGAAGAGACGAAGGAGAAAACAGACAGCAGCAGGAATAGCGGTACTATTTTGCCTGCTGTTTTTGATGTCCTGTGGTCGTCAGGATAAAAATGGGGAGGAACAAAACGATACCGGGTTTGTGGCGGCGGATAAGGGGATCTTTGACTCGGCGGATACCGCCGTGGTGGCGCAGATCGATATGGATGAAAAGAATATCACGCTGAAAAATATGGAGAAAAAGCGTCAGTATACGCTGGGCTACGACGGAACGACTTTTTTTTACGACAAGTACGGCAAGGTCATTTCTGTCACCCAGCTGCAGAAAGGCGAAGTGGTCGATATCACTTTCTTTAAAGAGAGAAAGCGCTTAAACACGCTGCAGATTTCAGGTGACGCCTGGGTTCACAAAAACATGGACGAGTACAAGCTGGACGAGGAAAAGTTTCAGGCTGAGGTGGGATCTGCCGTCTACGCTTATTCGGAGGATACGGTCGTCATAGCGGACGAGAAGCAGGGGGAGCTGATCGACATCAACCCTGTCGATATTCTGACATTCCGCGGCGTCGGATCGGATGTCTACAGCATTGTGGTGGAGAAAGGGCACGGCTATGTCCGGCTGAAAAACGAGGAATATTTCTATGACGGCTGGATCGAGATCGGGAAGAAGACGATCCAGAGGGTGACGGAGAATATGCTGCTGACCGTGCCGGAGGGAAAGCACCAGGTCATCATCAGCAATAAGGGGACAAGCGGTGTAAAACAGATCGAGATACGCAGGAATATGGAGCTGGAGCTGGATGTGGGGGATCTGAAAGGCGAAGATCCCAAATACGGAACGGTGGTGTTTACGATCACGCCGGAGGATGCGACGCTCTACCTGGACGGGGATAAGACGGAGTACGGCTCGCCGGTGAGACTGGAGTACGGCATACATCAGATGATCGTGATGGCGGACGGCTATGAGACGATAAGCCAGTATCTGAAAGTGGGGCAGGAATCAGCCGGTATCGAGGTGACCATGAAGGCGGATGCTTCCGACAGCGATGTCTCCGGCAACGATGTGTCAGGGAATGATGTGCTTTCCGACAGCGAGATACTGGAGGAAGTGAACCGGATCCTGAATGAGAGGGGTTACAGCGGCATCACATCCTCGGATCTGGCGGGAAATAACAACAGCCAGAACGGGACTGCGGCGGATGGAAACAACAATAATACGGGGACGGACAACTCCGGAGCCGGCAATGCGGGAAACGGCCAGACAAACACGCCGGTGACGAGTACGCTCTCCTACTATGTGACGGTGGACGCGCCGGTCGGAGTGGAGGTCTATCTGGACGGAAACTATATCGGGATCGCGCCCTGCAGTTTCAAGAAAGATACGGGATCCCATACGCTCACACTGCGCAAGACAGGGTATGTGGCGAAATCCTACACGATACAGATGGATGAAGAAGAGAAAAACGTGAGCTATTCGTTTTTGGATTTAGTGGAGATGGATTAGATGAGTGACAAATACCGATTTGAAGATTTTGTAGAGATCATAGAAAAACTTCGGGCGAAGGACGGCTGCCCCTGGGACAGAGAGCAGACCCACGACAGTCTGCGCCCCTGCATGATGGAGGAAGCAGCGGAGTTCGTCAGCTCGATTCGGATCTACCACGAGAGCGGCAGCGCGGAAAATATGCGGGAGGAGCTCGGAGATATTCTGCTGCAGGTGGTAATGCACAGTGTGATCGCGGAGGAAGAAGGGCTTTTTACGATGAAGGATGTGGTGGAGGAAGTCTCGGAAAAGATGATCAGACGGCATCCCCATATTTTCGGGACCGCGCAGGCGGACACCTCGGAGCAGGTGCTGCAAAACTGGGATGAGATCAAGAAAAAGGAGAAGGAGGGGAAGAGCTGGATCGCCTCGCCGCTTCGGGAGATCCCGGGCGAGCTTCCCTCCCTGACAAGGGGTCCGAAGGTCTTAAAGAAGATAGACAAGCTGTATGAGAAGGCGCCCTCCAGAGAGGAGACTTCGGACAGACTGCTCACGGCGGCGAGGGAACTCTCCGCCTGCGGGGAAGAGACGGAAAAAGGGCAGGTAGAAAAATGGCTTGGAGACGCGCTTCTCGCCCTGTGTGAGATCGCCAGAAGAGAGAAGATCCCGGCGGAACAGGTGCTGATGGACAGGATAGAAGAGCTGATAGAGGAAAAGGAAGGGGATCGGAAGATCTGAGGAGAAAATAGAAGATAACCAAAGAATATTTTATTGTAACCTGAGAGATAAAAAGATATAATATTCAAAAAGGAGGAGGAATGTATGGAGTATAGAAAGCTGACGGACAGTTTTGTGATGCGTAACGGAAAGACGATCCCCTGTATCGGCTACGGGACTTACAAGACGTCTGAGGAGGAGGTTTACGACGCGGTGATCGCAGCCATAAAGGCGGGATATCGCCATATCGATACGGCGGCTTTTTACAAAAATGAAGCTGGAGTCGGCAGAGCGGTCAGAGAGTGCGGCGTTCCAAGGGAAGAGATTTTTGTGACGAGCAAGGTCTGGAATACGGACAGAGGATATGAAAACACAAAGAAGGCCTTCGCGGAGAGCATGGAACGGCTCGGGCTTGAATACATGGATCTGTATCTGATCCACTGGCCCGCGAATAAAAAACAGTTCGGGGACGAGGCGAAAAAGATCAATGCGGAGACATGGAGAGCGCTGGAAGAGCTGTATGCGGAGGGAAAAGTAAGGGCGATCGGCCTCAGCAATTTCCTGCCCCATCATATCGAAGAGCTGATGGAGGGAGCGAAGGTGAAACCGATGGTGGACCAGATCGAATTTCATCCGGGCTGGGCACAGCTGGAAGTCAGCGAGTATTGCCTGAAAAATGACATTGTGGTGGAGGCGTGGAGTCCTCTGGGAAGAAAAGACGCGCTGGACAATGAGGTGCTGAGAGAGATCGGGGCTAAATACAGAAAGAGCGCCGCCCAGATCTGTGTCCGCTGGGTCATGCAGCACGGCATCCTGCCGCTGCCGAAGACGGTAAACCCGGGACGTATGGCGGAGAACGCGGACGTCTTCGATTTTGAACTGACGGCGGAGGAGATGAGGACTATCGATGAGCTGAAAAATCTGGGCGGCCAGTGCGCGCTGCCGGATGAGGTGGATTTTTAGGGTAAAACAAAAAAGAATGGAGGGTGAAAATGAAAGAGAAACTACGGAAGAAATTTGCGGAACTGTTTGGAGATGCGGAGGGCGTGAAGGTGTATTTTGCTCCCGGGCGTGTGAATCTGATCGGGGAACACACGGATTATAACGGCGGACATGTGTTTCCCTGCGCGCTGACGATCGGTACATACGGCGCGGCGAGAAAACGTTCGGACAACAAACTGCATTTTTATTCTATGAATTTTGAGCGGACAGGTCTGATAAAATCCGCGCTGGATGATCTGAATGAGCCGAAAGAATCCGACTGGACAAATTATCCGAAGGGAGTAATGTGGACCTTCGCGAAGAGGGGATTTGAGATGCCCTGCGGCATGGATCTGGTTATCTTCGGCAATATTCCCAACGGTTCCGGGCTGTCCTCCTCGGCCTCTCTGGAAGTGCTGACAGGCTTTATCCTGAGGGATCTGTACGGTTTTGACGCCACAAATGTGGACCTGGCGCTGATCGGACAGTATGCGGAGAACAATTACAACGGCATGAACTGCGGTATCATGGACCAGTTTGCCTCCGCCATGGGGAAAAAAGACAACGCGATCTTTCTGGATACGGCGGATCTGTCCTATGAGTATGCACCGCTTGTCCTGGAGGGGGCCAAAGTTGTGGTGACAAACAGCAAAGTGAAGCACAGTCTCGTCAATTCTGCGTACAACCAGAGGAGAAACGAATGTGAAACCGCTCTGGCGGAACTGCAGAAAGTTGTGGATATCAAGGGGCTTGGAGATCTGAGCGAAGAAGAGTTTGAGAAGCATAAATCCGCGATCGGGGATGAGGTGCGGGTGCGCCGCGCGAGACATGCGGTGTATGAGAACCAGAGAACCATCCGTGCCGTGGAAGCTCTGAAAAATAACGATATTAAACGGTTCGGTGAACTTATGAATGCATCTCATGTCTCCCTTCGGGACGATTATGAAGTGTCCTGCGAGGAGATCGATGTTCTGGTGGATGAAGCGTGGAAGATTCCCGGCGTGATCGGTTCCCGCATCACAGGCGGCGGTTTCGGCGGCTGCACGGTGAGCATCGTCAGAGACGAGGCGATCGATACCTTTAAGGAGCAGGTTGAGAAAGCCTATGAGGAGAAGACCGGGAAGACGGCTGAGTTCTATATCGTGGAGATCGGGGACGGACCGTACATATTATAAGACAAAGGGTGATGAGCGGATCGGACGAAGCCGCGGAACGGAGAGGGGTATGAGTATTTACAGTAATATCAGAGCACTTGTAAACTATGGGCTGGACGCCGGACTGGTCGAGCGGGAGGACGAGATCTTTACGGTAAACAGGCTGTTGGAATTGTTTCAGCTGGATGAGATGGGGGATGTCTGTGAGGAGATACCGGCTGCGGCGAAGGAAGCCGACGGCGCGGGCCTGGAAAAGATCCTCGGGGAGATGCTGGACTACGCGCATGAGGCGGGTCTGATGCCGGAAAACGACATAACCCACCGGGATCTGTTCGACACGAAGATCATGAGCATGCTGATGCCGAGGCCGAACGAGGTGATCCGGAAATTCCATGAGCTGTATGGGAGATCCCCCAGGGAGGCGACGGATTTCTTCTATAAGCTGAGCCAGGATTCCGATTACATCAGACGATATCGAATCGTGAAAGATCAAAAGTGGGTGGCTCCCACAAAGTACGGCGATCTGGACGTGACGATCAATCTGTCCAAGCCGGAGAAGGATCCGAAGGCGATCGCGGCGGCGAAGCTGGCGAAGCAGAGCGGCTATCCAAAGTGTCTTCTGTGCATGGAGAATGTGGGTTACGCGGGGCGCGTGAACCATCCGGCGAGGCAGAACCACCGCATTATCCCGGTGACGATCCAGGACAGCGGATGGGGCTTCCAATATTCGCCTTATGTGTATTACAATGAGCACTGCATTGTCTTTAACGGCGAACATGTGCCGATGAAAATAGAACACGGCACGTTCTGCAAGCTGTTTGATTTTGTAAAACAGTTTCCGCATTATTTTGTGGGTTCCAACGCGGATCTGCCGATCGTGGGCGGTTCCATTTTGAGCCATGACCATTTCCAGGGCGGACATTATGAGTTCGCGATGGCGAAGGCTCCGGTGGAGAGGACGTTCACGATCAAAGGCTATGAGGATGTGGAGAGCGGCATTGTGAACTGGCCGATGTCGGTGATCCGACTGAGCGGAGAGGACACGGACAGGATCATCGCGCTGGCGGATCATATCCTGGAGGCCTGGAGGGAGTACACGGACGAGGAGGCGTTTATCTACGCTTACACGGACGGCGAACCGCACAATACGATTACGCCGATCGCCAGAAAACGCGGCGATAAGTATGAGCTGGATCTGGTCCTCCGCAACAATATCACCACGGAGGAACATCCCCTGGGCGTATACCACCCCCACGCGAACCTGCACCATATCAAGAAGGAGAACATCGGCCTGATCGAGGTGATGGGCCTGGCGGTTCTGCCCGCCCGCCTGAAAGGGGAGATGGAACAGCTTGCCGGGGCGATACTGACCGGTAAAGATATTCGAGGCGACGAAGCGCTGGAGAAACATGCCGACTGGGTGGAGGAATTTCTGCCGAAGTACGGGAAGATAGACGAGGGGAATGTCCACGCTATCCTGCGGAAGGAGATCGGGTTCGTGTTTATGCAGGTGCTGGAGGATGCAGGCGTGTATAAGCGGACGGAGGAAGGACAGAGTGCGTTTATGAGGTTCGTGGAAAGCTTGTAAAAAGAACGCTGCAGGGGGGCCCTGCGGCGTTTTTAGGAATCTGTGAGCTTTCGGAATTTCTTTTTATAAAAAGAGATGGAGAGCACTGTGGCAATACACCATCCGATGGGCCACGAACACCAGATGCCTGTCGCGGAAGCCGTCAGATCGGAGAGGACAAAAGCTAAAACGACCCGCAGGATCAGATCGGTGAAAGTGGCAGTCATAAACTGGCGCATGGCGCTGACTCCCCGGAGAATGCCGTCCGCCATTAATTTGGCGGATACAATGAAATAAAAAGGGGAAAGTATCCATAAAAACTGTCTTCCGGTCATCAGAGCGTCCACAGACCCTTTCTCCAGGAACAGAAGAAGCAGATATCTCCCAAAGAAAAGGTAAAGGATGCAGAAAGGGATACACAGACACCACACCATTTTAATTCCCGCGCGGAATCCCTCCCGGATCCTTTCGTATTTATGTGCACCGAGATTCTGGGCCGTAAAATTGGAGATACCGTTGCCGATCGTGGTGAAGGACGTAATGACCAGGTTATTGAGCTTTACCGCGGCGGAGTAGCCTGCCATGACAGAAGCGCCGAATCCGTTGATGACACTTTGAATCAGAATATTTCCGACAGAGATAAAACTTTGCTGCAAAATGCTGGGGATGGCGATGACCAGAATATTTTTCAGAAGAGTCCGGTCAAAAATCGGCGGTTTTTTCCGGGCCTGAATCTTCCCCAGTCTTTTCCGCACGGCGAGAACGGCCAGGATGCAGCTGGCTCCCTGGCAAAGAAAAGTCGCCCAGGCAACGCCAGCCACTCCCATGTGAAAAGCCTTTACAAACAGAATGTCCACGGCGATATTTGACGTGGAAGATACGGCCAGGAAACAGAAAGGCGTTTTGGAATCGCCCAGGGCGGAAAAGATGCCGGTGGCAATATTATAGAAAAATACGAAAGGCAGTCCCCACACATAAATGTCCAGATACAGCTTCGAGTCAGCGAAGACTTCCAGCGGCGTCCGGATCAGCTGCAGCAGCGGACTGCATCCCAAAATACCGATAAGCATCAGTATGCCGCAGACAAAGGCGCTGAAAATGCAGGCTGTGGATATAGCGGTTTTCAGTCTGGTGTAATCCCTGGCGCCAAAGAGCTGTGAGACCACAACGGAGCATCCCATATTGCAGCCGAAGGCGAAAGCGATAAAGATCAATGTGATCTCATAGCTGTTCCCGACAGCGGCCAGCGCATTTTCCCCGATAAATTTTCCGGCCACCAGAGAATCGGCGATATTGTAGAGCTGCTGAAAGATAATGCTGCCAAACAGGGGAAGGCAGAATTTCCACAATACTGTCTCAGGTTTTCCGATCGTCAAATCTTTGTTCATGATAATCATTCCTTTTCTGTTTACACAATTCCAAATATGGATTATACTACGTTACAATAAATACTAAAAATATATATAAAATATAGAAAGCATATAAATAATATATGGATATAAATTTTGAGTACTATAAAATATTTTATTATGTGGCGCGGTATGGGAATATCACAAAAGCTGCCGCCGCACTCGGCAGCAATCAGCCCAATGTGACGCGGATCATGAAACTGCTGGAATCGCAGATGGGCTGCAGACTGCTGATCCGGGAGGCGAGGGGAATTAGTCTGACGGAGGAGGGAAAACGCCTCTACTCCCATGTGGAGATCGCCTGTGGACATCTCTTCGCGGCGCAGGAGGAGATAGGAGGACAGCCGGGGAGCGGAGGCACGGTGAAGATAGGGGCGACGGAGACGGCGCTGCACCTGTTTCTGCTGGATGTGTTGCGCGATTTTAAGAGAGAGTACCCGGCGGTCAGAATAAAGATCCACAACCACACGACGCCGGAGATCACAGGCAGGCTCCTCGAAGGCAAGCTGGATTTTGCGGTGGTCACAACACCCTTTGCGATGCCGGACGCGCTCCGGAGCGAAGAGCTGTTGCAGTTTGAAGATATACTGGCTGGCGGGACGGCGTACGGGGAGCTGTGCAAAAAGAAACTGGAGCCGGAAGACATGAAAAATTATCCCTGGGTCGGCCTGGGGGAGGGGACGGCGACCTATGAGATGTATAAAGCATTTTTTGCCGGGCACAAAATCGATATGGAGCCGGATATGCAGGTGGCGACGTCGGACCTGATACTGCCGTTAATCGAGAATAATCTGGGGATCGGCTTTATACCGGAAAAGCTGGCGCGGGAGTCACTGAGAGAGAAGAGGCTGGTGCAGATAAGAATAAACTGCGAATTGCCGAAGCGCTCCATACAGATCGTCTCGGATAAGGGACAGAGAAAAAGCGGTGCGGCGGAGTTGCTCTACAGGTATTTAAAATAAAATTTATTGCGAGGGCTTCCGCGAAGTTTGGATGGTCTTTAAAAAAAAGGTATGGTATACTTTCTGTAGATTATTAATTGTGTTATCCCCAATTAGTAGGAACAATACAGCTTTCTGGCGGGCGGCGGCACGT